>JAEZPL010000234.1 GCA_023413605.1 Pseudomonadota bacterium | reverse complement strand
ACGTAGCGGTCGCCCTTCTTCTCGGCGCGCAGCTTCATCGACACGACGTCCGAACCCGCGTTCGGCTCCGACATGGCGAGCGCGCCGATGTGCTCGCCCGAGATCAGCTTGGGCAGATAGCGGCGCTTCTGCTCCTCGCTGCCGTTCTTGCGGATCTGGTTGACGCAGAGGTTGGAGTGCGCGCCGTAGCTGAGGCCGACCGAGGCCGAGGCGCGGGAGATTTCCTCCATCGCCACGACATGCTCCAGATAGCCCATGCCGGCGCCGCCGTACTCCTCCTCCGCCGTGATGCCGAGCACGCCGAGGTCGCCCAGCTTGCGCCACAGCTCGTTCGGGAACTCGTTGCTGCGGTCGATCTCCGCGGCGCGGGGCGCGATCTCGTCGGCGGCGAAGCTGCGCACCGAATCGCGGAGCATGTCCGCGGATTCGCCGAGGTCGAAGTTCAGGGTCGGATACTGGTTGGACAGCATGGTGTGGGCGCTCCCCCCGGAGTGGATCGGCTCTTGTCTTCGTCCGCGCCATACGGCGGCGTATGGGGCCATACGGTAGCGTATGGAAGCAGGTATGGCAAGCCCTCAGCCCTCAATCCCCTCTCCCGCAAGGGGCGGAAGAGGGGAACTCGGGACCCGTCACTTCATGTTGATGATGATCGTCTTCTTGTGCGTGAAGTGCTCCAGCATGGCTTCCAGCGTGGCTTCCTTGCCGAGGCCGGAGGTCTTCACTCCGCCGTAGGACAGGTTCGGTTGCACGACCAGATTCTGGTTCACCTGGACGAAGCCGGCCTCCAGCCGGTGCACCGCGTCCATGGCCAGCTTCAGGTCGCGGGTCCAGATGGTGGCGGCGAGGCCGTATTCGGTGTCGTTCGCCTGGGCGATCACGTCCTCATAGTCGGTCCAGCGGATGACGCAGCAGACCGGGCCGAAGATCTCTTCCTGCGCGATGCGGTCGGTGTTCTTCACGCCGGTGAAGATGTGCGGCTGCACGAACAGGCCCTTGGTCAGCGACTCCGCCGTCGGCATGGCCGAGCAGACATGCGCGGTCGCACCGGTTTCCTTGCCGAGCGCGATGTAGCTCTGCACCCGGTCCATCTGCTGCGGGGACACGATGGTGCCGATGTCGGTCGACTCGTCCAGCGGGTCGCCCATCTTCATCGCGTTCACCTTCTCCTTCAGCTTCTCCACGAAGGCGTCGTGGATGCTGTCATGGACGAAGATGCGGGACGAGGCGGTGCAGCTCTGGCCCTGGCGGGTGAAGCGCATGCCGGCGATGGCGCCCGCGATGGCCTGATCCATGTCCGCGTCGCCGCAGACGATCATCGGGCTCTTGCCGCCCAGTTCCAGGGTGACCGGGATCAGCTTCTCGGCGGCGGTTTTGTAGACGATCTTGCCCGTCTCGACCGAGCCGGTGAAGGTCACCTTGTTCACGTCCTTGTGCGACACCAGCGGCGCGCCGCATTCCGGGCCGTAGCCGGACAGGATGTTCACGACGCCGGCCGGCAGGACCGTGTTGATCAGCTGCACGACGCGCAGAACGGCGAGCGGAGCCTCCTCCGCCGACTTCACCACCACGGCGTTGCCCGCCACCATCGCCGGGGCGATCTTCAGCGCCATCAGCAGCAGCGGCACGTTCCAGGGGATGATCGCGCCGACGACGCCGACCGGCTCGCGCACGGTCATGGTCAGCATGTTGGGGTTGAAGGGCACCGTCTCGCCCTTCAGCTCCGGCGCCAGACCGCCGAAGAACACGAAGGCGTCGGCCAGCACGCCGGCCTCGACGCGCGATTCGGTGCGCAGCGCCTTGCCGGTCTCCAGCGCGATCAGCTTGGCGATTTCTTCCTTGTGGGCGTCCAGGATGCGACCGCACTCGGCGACCAGCTTGCCGCGCTCACGGGCCGGGCGCTTGGCCCATTCCTTCTGGGCGGCCTTGGCGGACGCCACCGCCGCGTCCACGTCGGCAGCCTCGCCATAGGCGGCCTCGGCCACGGTCGCGCCGGTGGCCGGGTTCACGACCGGGAAGGTCTTGCCCGAGGCGGCCGGGCGGAACTCCCCACCGATGAAGTGCTTGCCCGACAGCTCCTTGGCGAGCGCGAAGGGGTCGAGCTGGAGGTCGGTGCTGACGCTCATGTCTCAGGGGTCCTTATTGTGTATCGGTGCGTGTTTGTTGTTTGATTGAACTCAGGTCCGCGCGTCCTCGATCACCTTGCCGTCGTTCGGCAGGCTGCCGGGGGCGACGAACTCAACGGTACCTTTCAACTTGGTGACGGAAACGAGCGTTTCCCGCAAGGCCGCCGCGAGCGCCTCGCCATGCTCTGCGGCCTCACAACGCAGGGTCATGGTGTCGTTGGCGTCCTCGCGCCCGACGACCAGCCGCGCCTTGCCGACTTGCGGGTGCCGGCGGACGACCTCGGCGACCTGCTGCGGGTGGACGAACATGCCCTTGACCTTGGTGGTCTGGTCGGCGCGGCCCATCCAGCCCTTCAGGCGCATGTTGGTGCGCCCGCAGGGGCTTTGCCCCGGCAGCACGGCGGACAGGTCGCCCGTGGCGAAGCGCACCAGCGGGTAGGCCTTGTTGAAGATGGTCACGACCACCTCCCCCACTTCGCCCTCCGGCACCGGGTCGCCGGTGCCCGGCCGCACGATTTCGATGATCGCGCCCTCATCCACCACCAGCCCGGCGCGGGCCGTCGTCTCATAGGCGACGATGCCCAGGTCGGCGGTGCCGTAGCTCTGGTACACGTCGATACCCCGCGCGTCGTAGAAGGCGCGGGCGTCCGGCAGGAACGGCCCGCCGGTGACGTGGCCGACCTTGATCGAGGAGAGGTCGAGCCCCAGGTCGCCCCCCTTCTCCAGGATGATCTTCAGGAAATCGGGCGTGCCGATGTAGGCCTTGGGCTTCAGGTGGGCCGCCACTTGGGCCTGCATCTCCGTATTGCCGACGCCGGCCGGGATCACCGCGCAGCCCAGCGCGTGCGCCCCGGTCTCGAACATCGAGCCGGCGGGCGTCAGGTGGTAGGAGAAGCAATTCTGCACGAGGTCGCCGCCGCGGATGCCGGAAGCGTGCAGCGCCCGCGCGGTGCGCCAGGGGTCGGTGCCATGCGGTTCCGGATCGTGGATCGGACCGGGCGATGCGAAGACGCGGGCCAGTTGCCCGATGGCGACGGTGGTCAGCCCGCCGAAGGGCGGCGCGTCCTTCTGAAGCGCGATGAGATCCGATTTGCGCGTCACCGGCAGCGTGGCGAGCGAAGCCCGGTCGCGGACGGAGGCCGGGTCCACGTCCGCCAGCAGGCGTGCGAAGTACGGCGCGTTCGTCTTGGCGTGGGCGATCTGGGCCGGCAGCGCCGCGAACAGCTCCGCCTCGCGCTGGTCGGGGGAACGGGTTTCGAGTTGGTCGTAGAAGTCGGACACCGATGCCTCCGCGTTTCATCCCCCCTCTCCCGCCCCCGGCGGGAGAGGGAGGGACCCGCGAAGCGGGAGGGTGAGGGCAAGGTTTCTTGGAAAGACCTTGCCCTCACCCTCCCACGCCAGGGCGTGGGCCCCTCCCTCTCCCAGCGCGGCTGGGAGAGGGGTTTTTATGCTGCCCTCAAATCCACCGCTTGCGGCGCTTGAAGCTCTTGAGGTTCTTGAAGCTCTTGCGTTCCTCGTTGCCGCCGCCGAGGTAGAATTCCTTCACGTCCTCGTTGTTGCGCAACTCTTCGGCAGTACCGTCCAACACGACCTTGCCGTTCTCCATGATGTAGCCGCGGGTCGCGGCCTGGAGCGCCATGCGGGCGTTCTGCTCCACCAGCAGGATGGTGACGCCCAGATCCTTGTTGATCTGGCGGATGATGCTGAAGACCTCCTTCACCATCAGGGGCGACAGGCCCATGGAGGGCTCGTCCATCAGGATCAGCTTCGGCCGGGCCATCATGGCGCGGCCGATGGCCAGCATCTGCTGTTCGCCGCCCGACAGGTAACCGGCGAGGCCGGTGCGCTCCTTCAGGCGCGGAAAATAATGGTAGACCATCTCGATATCGTCCTTCACGCCGCCGTCGCGACGGGTGAAGGCGCCGAGGCGCAGGTTTTCCTGGCAGGTCATGTCGCCGATGATGCGCCGGCCTTCCATCACCTGGAAAATGCCGCGGCGGACGATCTGATCTGGATCGATGCCGTTGATGCGCTCGCCCGCGAAGGTGATGTCGCCGCGCGTGACCTCGCCGTCCTCGGTCTTCAGCAGGCCCGAAATGGCCTTCAGGGTGGTGGACTTGCCCGCGCCGTTGGCGCCCAGCAGGGCCACGATCTCACCCTCCGGCACATCCAGGCTGAGGCCGCGGAGCACCAGGATGACGTCGTTGTAGACGACCTCGATGTTGTTGACGGACAGCAGCGGCGCCTTGGCCGTGCCGGGAACCGGGGCCGGGGCGGTATCGCCAGCGGTGGCCGTCGCCATGGCAGTGTTCATCTTGCGGCACCTGATGCGAAGAGAAGCAAGGGAGCCCCCGCCGCCGCCCTTTCGCGGCGGCAGGGGCGGTCCTGACTTACCAGCCCAGCCACTCCGGCTTGCGCGGGACGTCGATGGTCGCGATCTTCTCCAGCTTGATCGTGCCGGCCTTCACCAGATCGTCCACGGACGCACCGGTGTCGCCCTTCACGTTGGCGCGGTAGATGTTGACCTTGTCCATGCCGCGATGATCGGTCTCGGTCCAGGTGGAGGCGACGCAGACGCCCTCAAGCCCGGCCGGGACCCAGTCCTTCTTCTGGTACATGCCCTTGCGGATGTTGGGGCCGGTCACGCCGCCGTTCTTCTGCGCCCACTCCATGGCTTCCTTCATGTAGAAGGCGGAGCAGATGCCGGAGACGTAGTGCACCGGACGGTAGGCGGTGCCGGCGGC
>JAEZPL010000219.1 GCA_023413605.1 Pseudomonadota bacterium | reverse complement strand
CTCCGGGCCGATGCCGTCGCCGCGGGCGACCGTGATGGGGGTGACTTCGCGCATCCACACACTCCTAGGAGAACGCGCGACCCTAGTCGAAAGACGGTCCTGAGATCAACAAGCGTGGTCCGGACCCGACCGGCGGCGGGGTGACGCGCCCCCGCCGCCGCCCACGCGCCGCGTCAGGCCGCGCGGATGCCGGCCAGGAAGCGTTCCACTTCCGCCCTCAGGTTTTCCGACTGGCGGGAAAGCTCGCCGGCCGCGCCCCTCACCTGGGTGGCGGCGGAGCCGGTCTGGGCGGCGCCGTCGCTCACCTCGGTGATGTTGGTGGTCACCAGATGGGTGCCGCGGGCGGCTTCCTGCACGTTGCGGGCGATTTCGCCGGTGGCCGAGCCCTGCTCCTCGATGGCGGAGGCGATGATGGTCGCGATCTCGTTGATCGTGCCGATCGTGTCGCCGATGCCGTTGATGGCCGCCGCGGCGCCGCTGGTCGCCTCCTGCATCGAGGCGATCTGGCTGGCGATCTCGTCGGTCGCCTTGGCCGTCTGGTTGGCGAGGTTCTTGACCTCCGACGCCACGACGGCGAAGCCCTTGCCGGCCTCCCCGGCGCGCGCCGCCTCGATTGTGGCGTTCAGCGCCAGCAGGTTCGTCTGGCTGGCGATGTCGGTGATCAACTTGACCACGTCGCCAATCCGCTGGGCCTGCGCCACCAGCCCCTGCACGCGCTCGTTGGTCTGCTGCGCCTCGTTGACGGCGACGCTGGCGATGTTGGTCGAGCGCGACACCTGGCCGCCGATCTCGGTGATGGAGGCGGTGAGCTGGTTGGTCGCCGCCGCGACGGTCTGCACGTTGACCGAGGCCTGCTCGGCCGCCGCCGCGGTGTTGGCCGCCTGGCCCTTGGTCTGGTCGGCGGTGGTCAGCATGCTCTGGGCGGTCGCCTCCAGCTCCGTCGCGGCGGAGGCGACGGTGCGCAGGATGCCCGAGACGCTCTGGTCGAACGACTGCACCAGCCGCTCCACCTCCCGGCTGCGCTGCTCCTTGACGCGGCGGTCCTCCTCCTCGGCGGCCATCATGCGGTCGCGGTCTATGGCGTTCTGCTTGAACACCTCCATGGCCCGCGCCATGCCGCCGATCTCGTCGCCGCGCTCCAGGCCGGGGATGGCGACGGCGGTGTCGCCGGTGGCGAGACGGGACATGACGTCCGTCGTCCGGGCGATGGGACGGGAGATGCCGGCGCGGGAAACCATCACACTGAGCAGCAGGGCGCCCAGGCCGCCGCCGATGCCGACGACGAGCATCAGCATCGTCATCGTCCGGTTGAAGTCACCCAGCTGGTCGTTGGCCTGCTGGATGCCCTGGATGTTCTTCTGGGACGCGGCCTCGACCGTCTGCCCCAGCTTGGTGCGGATCGCCCGCCCTTCCGTCGTGTCGCCGACCTCGCGCGCCTTCTCGATGTTGCCCTCGGCGCCGAGACGGGCGACCTCGCTGCGGTGCTCGATGAAGGTCTGGGCATCGCGGCGCATGGCCTGGTACTCGCCCTTCACCTCGGCCGGCACCAGCTTTTCCCACTCGCCCAGCAGCCGGTCCATGGTTTGCACCGAGCTGCGGATCCCCTTCACGTAGGGGGCCGCGTCCTCCTTGGAGTCCGAAGCGTAGATGCCGCGGCTGTCCATCACGACCTTGTAGATGAGGCCGTTGACCTGCTCGCCGATGACCGCGCGCTGAGACCAGTTCTGGATGTCATCGACCTTGTCGTCGTAGGTCTGCATCCCATAAAAGCCGAGCAGCCCGATGGCCGCGGCGATCACGGCCAATGTGCCGACGATGCTGTTGATCTTGGCGCTTATGCTCATGCGCGCGAGAACGGACCCCATAACCCACTTCCCTTCGTTTTTGTTGTCATGACGGATAATGGGCCATGCTTTTGCGTATACGCTTTCGCACGCAAGCAATAAAACACAGTGTACGTATAAAAACCCCGTCAATGTTGCGCAGCCGCATCGAAAGGTTAATGCCGGTTTAAAAGTATAGACACGTAACAATCGTGAAAGTAATAGAAATAAAAATATGCGGCACTGATTTTTTGTATGCGAACGAGCTTTGGCTGAGCCGTGCCCGCTTCCCGCCCAACTCGTTCGAACCCTGGCCACTGGGGATACGGAGCCAGGATCCGGATCGCCGACCCCACCGACCGACCAAGCATGAAGCGCGGTTGCACCGCCATGATCCCTCATGGGCGCGGATCGCCTTACAACACCGACTTTGCACCAAGTTCACGAGCCAGGCCGATAAACGCCTTGAGGGCGGCCGAGGGGTTGCGCCGTCCGGGGTAGTAGAGGCAGAGCCCGGCACGCGGCGGCGTCCAATCCTCCAGCACGCGAACAAGGCGGCCCTCCTCGATGTCGGCACGCACGTCCTGTTCCATGAAGAAGCCCAGTCCAGTGCCTTCCAGCACGGCGATCCGTGCAAGGCTGGCCTCGTCCAAGGTGATCGGTCCATTGACATCGATCTGTGCCGTCTGTCCATCCCTCTCGAACTGCCACCGATACAGGGCTCCGTTCGGCAGACGGACACGGATGCACGGATGGTTGAGAAGGTCCGGCGGGACATGGGGCCGGTCATGCGTCTCGAAATAGGCCGACGAGCCGACGACCGCATATCGCGGGGGATGCCTCAGGGAACCCGCGATCATATCGCTGGGCACGAGGGCGGCCACCCGCACACCGAGGTCGAATCCGTCGGCGACGATATCGACCAGCCGTCCTTCGGTGACGAGATCGACATGCACGTGCGGATGGCGGCGGAGGAACTCCAGAACCAGCGGCGAGAGGATCTCGCGCGCCGCCGTGGCAAACGCGTTGATGCGCAGTGTGCCTGATGGGGTTGCCTGCTGCGACCGCACGGCGTCCATGGCGCCGTGAATGTCCTGCAACGCCGGGCCAACCTGTTCGACGAACACCCGCCCTGCATCGGTGAGCGAGACGCTGCGCGTGGTCCGGTTGAACAGGCGGACGCCAAGGTCGGCCTCCAGCCTTCCGATCGCGTTGCTGAGCGCGGTCGTGGACATATCCAGATCGAGCGCCGCAGCGCGAAACGACCCCCGGCGCGCAATGGCCATGACCGCGTCGAGATCGTTCAGTTCAGGTCGATACATCGTCCCGTTTTCCGAAATCCGGCATCCCGTTTTATCCCGATTATCGAAACGCGTGTCCACCGTCACATTGGCAAGGACAAAGGCGACCTGATCCGCAGGAATGACGCAATGAAACCACCGTCACCAATCCAGGCCTATTTCGACGCAGACAGCAGGAACGATGGCGCGGCTCTGATCAACGCC
The DNA here is from genome assembly GCA_023413605.1 of Pseudomonadota bacterium. Taxonomy (GTDB): domain Bacteria; phylum Pseudomonadota; class Alphaproteobacteria; order Azospirillales; family Azospirillaceae; genus Azospirillum. Next base: position 2,006 of record JAEZPL010000219.1, on the reverse strand, counting down.
TTTGCGCCCGACGCCGTGGTCAGCGATGAGGGCCGGTCCCATGCCGGCCGCCAAGCCATACATGCGTGGTGGCACGCAACGAAGGCCAAGTACCAGCACATGGTCGAGCCGCTTGAAACCAATGAAAAGGACGGCGTCACCAACGTTCTTGCCGAGGTAACCGGGCAGTTTCCGGGCAGCCCTGCCACGATGACTTTTGCGTTTCGGGTCAAGAACGACCGGATCGCCGGCCTGGAGATCAGCGCATGACCGCGTTCATCAGTCTGAAGGGCAAGCGCGCGCTCATCACCTCGGGCACGCGCGGTGCGGGCGCGGCCACTGTCGCCCTGTTTCGCGAACTCGGCGCGCGCGTGCTGACAGCGGCGCGATCCCGGCCGGACACGCTCTGCGAGGAGATGTTCGTCACTGCGGACCTGACGTCTCCGGAAGGCTGCGCAGCGCTCGCCGCCGCGGCTCGCGAACGCCTGGGCGGGGTTGATGTCATCGTTCACATGCTCGGCGGCTCGTCCGCCCCGGCGGGCGGCTTCGCGGCGCTGAGCGACACGGAGTGGGCCAGGGAGCTTGATCTCAACCTGATGCCCGCCGTCAGGCTTGACCGCGAACTCGTGCCCGCGATGACGGCACAGGGCCAGGGCGTTGTCATCCATGTCACCTCCATACAGCGCGTGCTGCCGTTGCCGGGGGCGACGACCGCCTATGCCGCCGCGAAGGCCGCGCTCTCGACCTACAGCAAGAGCCTCGCGAAGGAAGTCTCGCCCAAGGGGGTGCGTGTGGTGCGCGTCTCGCCCGGCTGGATTGAAACCGAGGCGGCGGTGGGGTTGGCCGAGCGGCTGGCGAAGGACGCCGGCACCGATTATGAAGGCGGCAAGCGGATCATCATGGATGCGCTGGGCGGCATCCCCATCGGCCGGCCATCGAAGCCGGAGGAGGTTGCCAGCCTGATCGCCTTCCTCGCCTCCGATCGCGCCAACTCCATAACCGGCACCGAATACGTCATCGATGGGGGCACCGTTCCCACCGTATGAGCCGTGCGCGGCAAGCGGTCAGTCGCAGCCCTTCGGCAATTTGCAGCCCCCATCGCATCGCACAAGAGGGTTTTTCTTCGATGATTTGAATCGATCGTAGTTCTTTGGCCCACTCTTGCTGCTGTTGCAGGACTTATGGGTTGGCTGCAAATTGTCGGTGTCGCAGTAAGCCTCGACAACCTCTTCCTCGATCCAGACTTCCCAATGAAAGCCGCCGTAGCAGCATTCGACGGGATCGACATGGCGAAGGATGTAAGTGTGCAAGTCGACCCGGTGATCGATCCCGCGACTTTTCTTATCTTGCGGTGTTTTCCCTGGGATGAGCGTGTTGCAGATGGTGCACAGGTGACCATGGCCGGCCGATGATTTCCAAAACTCCGCGCGGAACGCCGCGTTGAAATTCGGCCGCGCCGCCTTGCAGACCCTTTTCTTCCCTCCGCGACCGATCACGTAACTCGGCCCGTTCTTAGACGGAGATTTACCGCGCTCGCTTCTATCGCGATCACGCTCCTCTTCTTTTAATCTGGAATTGAGGCGCGTGTTTCTGCTGTGCCTTGGAGCACTGTCTTCCCTGCTGTAACGCTGCTCCACCGTGGATTTTCGCAGGGCTCTTGTCGACGTCTCCCTTTGTATTTTTGGCATCGAGAACCTCCCGAATTTACTGAGAGCAAAACAGCAAATAAGTTTAAACTGGGGGTTGATTTAAATCCAATCAAACAAAGTCTATGACGGCATCAATCCCCTGTTTTACATCCAAGAGGAAGTCGAACACGCCTGCGCCGGCACACCACCGAGGGCGCGGAGAAATGGCTTTCCATGCCTCTGCGCAACCGCAGTGAAGCCTCGGCTTTGCCGTGGGAGTCTTTACCAACACCTCACCGCACCAGCTCCCGCATCGCCCCATCCAGCCCTTCCAGAGTCAGGGGGAACATCCGGCCGCCCATGAGGCGTTGCAGGATGCGGGTGCTCTCGGTGTAGCCC
>JAEZPL010000210.1 GCA_023413605.1 Pseudomonadota bacterium | reverse complement strand
TCGGGCCGTGGCCGGGGATGAAGGTCACGTCGTCGCCCAGCGGGAACAGCTTCGTCTTGATCGCCGTGATCAGGTCGCCGTGGTTGCCGCGCGGGAAGTCGGTGCGGCCGATGGAGCCCTGGAACAGCACGTCGCCGACGATGGCCAGCTTGCTCGGCTTGTGAACGAAGACCACATGGCCCGGCGTGTGGCCGGGGCAGTGGTGGACGTCCAGGGTCAGGTTGCCCACCGTCACCGTGTCGCCCTCGTCCAGCCAGCGGTCGGGGGTGAAGGAGCGGACGGGCGGGAAGCCGAACATCTGGCTTTGCTTCGGCATCCCCTCGATCCAGAACTGATCTTCCCGGTGCGGCCCTTCCACGGGCAGCGACAGGCGCTCGGCCAGGTCGGCGACGCCGCCCGCATGGTCGATGTGGCCGTGGGTGACCAGGATTTTCTCCAGCGTCACGCCCTTCGATTCGGCGGCGCGCTGGATGCGGTCGATCTCCCCGCCCGGGTCGACGGCGGCGCCCTTCATCGTCTCTGGGCACCAGAGCACCGTGCAGTTCTGCTGGAACGGGGTGACCGGAACGATGATGGTTTGCATGCCGGGTCCTTCGCTGGTCGGTGATAAAACGGGCTGGACCTTACGCGCCACCGGGATTCGGGGCAAGATCCGGTACCATTTCCCGATCGACGGGGCTATATGGGGTGCGCCCCGCGCGTTTTCTTCCCCCACGCCGCGGCCAGGAGCGGATCCGGACCGAATGCTGTCGCAAAAAGCCAAATACGCGCTGCGCGCGCTGATCATGCTGGCCGAGCGGACGGACGACGAGCTTGTGCTGATCGCCGAGATCGCCGAGCGCGAAAACATCCCGCGCAAGTTCCTGGAAGCCATCCTGGTGGAGTTGCGCAAACACGGTCTGCTGTTCGCCAAACGCGGCAAGAGCGGCGGCTACCGTCTGGCGCGGCCCGCCGCGGAAATCTCCTTCGGCGAGGTGATCCGGCTGATCGACGGCCATCTGGCCCCGATCCCCTGCGCCAGCAAGAATTCCTTCCGCCCGTGCGACGACTGCCTGGACCCGGCCACCTGCTCCGTGCGCTGGCTGATGGTGCAGGTGCGCGACGCCACCGCGAACGTGCTGGACAACCAGTCCCTGGCCGACGCCCTCCGCCACCGTCAGGCCACGGGCGGACTGCCGGTCAACTTCGATATCTGAGCCGATTTCGGCACCGGGTTACGGCATCAGGTCCACGGCCACGAACACGCGGTCCAGCGCCCGGTTCGTGGCCTCGCGCACGATGCCGGCCTCCAGCAGTTCGTCCACGAGCAGCTGCGCGCCGCGGAAGGTGCTGCCCAGGCGCTTCTGAACGCGGCGCACGGTGAAGGCCGGCTCCTCGAACAATAGCTCCATCACGTCCGGCAGGCGGGAGTTGCGGCGCTTCGCGCCGACACGCCGGTGCCAGCCCGCGGCGGTCTGGTCCAGCGTCAGGGCGCGCTGGCGTTCCCGCCGGGCGGACTCGGCCACCGTGTCGGCCAGCCAGAGCCGCCACGCCTCGTCGCGGCCGCGCGCGGCGATGCCGGCGGCGGTTCGGTCGGTGTGCAGAGCGACCGACATGGGCAGCCAGACGTTCGGCACCCGGCAGGTGCGCGCCACGGCCAACGCCCCCATCAGCCGGGCGGCGGGCACGGCCCAGACCGGGATGCGCAGGTCGGGCGCCGGGCGGAGCAGTTCCGCCAGCAGGCCGACGCCGCCGAGAAGCGCCGGCTCCTGCGCCGCGACGTCCAGCCGGTGCAGCAGGGCGGCGGCCTCCTCCTCCCGCTGCGGGGACAGGGTGAGGCGGCCGGGATCGCGCCCGGACACCTCCGCCTGAAGGCAGCGCCACAGCGCCTCCATCCAGCCGAGCGTCCAGGGCGGGGGCGCTTCCGTTCCGCGGGAGGAGGGCGATTCGTCCGTATCGGCATCCTCGTCCACGAGGGAGTCTTCGGAAAGGGCGTCCATGCCGGATTCCAGTTCCGCCACCGCGCGCCAGGCTTCGGCGGCGGCCCCCGTGGCGGGGAAGACGGGCCTGTCGTTCTGTCGCAGGGCCGGGGCGGCGATGACGCCTTGCGTGAAGCGCGCGCCCTGCCACAGCGCGCGGACCGACTGCGCCGCGCCGCGCCCGGAGGTGGGAACGAGGTCGGTGTTGACCGTGGCCACCAGAAAGTCCGTCGCGTCAACCGCCACGCCGTCGAGTCGCCCCGCAGCACTGGCCTCGCGTCGCGCCGCGTCGGCCCACAGTCGATGCCGGCGCTGCGGATCCTGCATCACCTCCGCCAGCCGGCCGAGCGCGCGTTCGGCTTCCAGCAGAGCGGTCAGGAGGGTGGGGGACAGCGGGTTTGCGGCCATGGGAGGGGAGAAACGCCAAGCGGTGGACGGGATGGGCGCATGATACCGATCCGGCGCTTTGCTACCAGCCTGATCCGCGATTTGTGTGAAACCCGCTTGCCTTGTTCCGCGAACGGCAAAAAATGGCTTTGCAGGGGCTGCGGTGTTTTGGCAAACTCTAGAGGAGAAATAGAAAATAAATTACGGATTTGGCGAGTGAATACTGTGGTATGGGGCTGGCTCCGATGCGCCCCGCCCGTACAACGCCACCCTGGTCCGTAGCCCATAGTCCGGTCAACAGAAGGAGTGCGTTATGTCGTTCCGCCACCGCCTGTCCATGCTGGCCGCGGGCATCGCCTTCGCCGTCCTGGGGACGACCGCCGCGAAGGCGCAGGATAGCCTGCTGAACGTGTCCTACGACCCGACGCGCGAATTCTACGTGGAGATCAACAAGGCTTTCGCCAAAAAGTGGCAGGCCGATTCCAACCGCAGGGTCACCATCAAGCAGTCGCACGGCGGGTCGGGCAAGCAGGCGCGCTCGGTCATCGACGGGCTGGAGGCCGACGTGGTGACGCTGGCGCTGGCCTACGACATCGACGCCATCGCCGACACCGGCCTTCTGCCGAAAACGTGGCAGTCTCGACTGCCGGACAACAGCTCCCCCTACACCTCGACCATCGTGTTCCTGGTCCGCAAGGGCAATCCCAAGCAGATCAAGGACTGGGACGATCTGGTGAAGCCCGGCGTGCAGGTCATCACCCCGAACCCGAAGACGTCGGGCGGCGCCCGTTGGAACTATCTGGCCGCCTGGGCCTACGCGCTGGAGAAGAACGGCAACGACGAGGCCAAGGCCAAGGCCTTCGTGGGCGACCTGTTCAAGAACGTGCCGGTGCTGGACAGCGGCGCCCGCGGCTCCACCGTCACCTTCACCC
>JAEZPL010000532.1 GCA_023413605.1 Pseudomonadota bacterium | reverse complement strand
GCCAGCGCGCGCCCGTACAGCGCCTCGGCCTCCCCGCCGCGGCCGAGCTTCTGGACGGCAAGGCCCAGGTTGCTCAGCGCCTCGGCATAGGCCGGATCCAGCACCAGTGCGCGGCGGAACCAGCGGGCGGCCTCGGCGGAGCGGCGCTGCCCTTGCAGCGCATGGCCGAAATTGTTGCTGGCCGCCGCCTGGGCCGGGTTCAACGCCAGGGTATGGCAATGGCAGCGTCCGGCCTCGGCGAAGCGTTCCCGCTCGCGCCATTCGTTGCCAAGGTTGGACAGGGACTCGGCCATGCCGGGGGCCAGCACGACCGCGCGCAGCCACGCGCCCAGCGCATCGTCCGCCCGCCCCCGCGCCTTCAGCGCGATGCCAAGGTTGTTCCAGGCAGCGGCAAGGTCACTGCGGCGGGCCAGCGCCGCCCGATGGCAGCATTCCGCCTCCGCCGGCCGTCCCTGCGCGGCCTTCAGCGCGCCCAGATTGTCGTAGGCCTGGGCAAAGCCCGGCAGCAGCGCGAAGGCCGCCTCGAAGCAGGTTGCCGCCTCCCGGTCCCGGCCGAGGTCGCGCAGCAGCAGGCCGAAGTCGTTGAGCAGCGCCGGATCCCGGGCGTCGATCCGCAACGCCTCCGCATAGGCGTCCGCGGCGTCCCGCAGCCGCCCCATGGAGTGCAGCGCGCCAGCCAGCGCCACCCAGGCCTCGCGGAAACCTGACCGCAGCCGGGCGGCCTGCTCCTGATGGGCAATGGCTTCGGCAAACCGCCCGCCCGCGGCCAGCACGACCCCAAGGTTGTGGTGCGCCTCCGCATAGTCGGCGCGCAGGGCGATCGCGCGCCGCTGGCACGCCTCTGCCTCGTCGAACCGCCCCAGGGCGGCAAACGCCAATCCCAGATTGCTGTGGTATTCGGCGACCGTCCCGTCCGCGCGAATGGTGTCCGCGATCAGGGCGACGGCGTCCGCGGAGCGGCCGGTCTGGTGTGCCAGCACGCCCAGCAGGTGCCGGGCGTCGGCCCGTCCGGCGTCCGTCTCCAGCACGCGGCGGTACAGCGGCTCCGCCGCGTCGAGCGCGCCCGCCCGATGGTGCCGCAAAGCGGCGCTGAAGAGATCGTCACCCGTCATACCGACAGAGTGACGCGCCGGATGGGCCGCACGCAAGCGCGGCCCATCCGGCAAACGCCGATCAGTCCTCGCCGTCCTGCATGACCGGCGGACGCGGCGCGGCGTTGACCGGGGCGGCCAACTGGGCATCCACCACCGACACCGCCGTCATGTTGACCAGACCGCGGGTCGTCACCGACGGGGTCACGATGTGCACGGGGCGCGCGACGCCCAGCAGCATCGGCCCGACATTCTGCGCGTCGGCCAGGATCTTCAGCATGTTGAAGGCGATGTTGGCGGCGTCCAGCGTCGGCATGACCAGCAGGTTCGCCTCGCCCTTCAGCTTGCTGTCGGGCAGCACGCCCTTGCGCAGCACCTCCGACAGGGCGGCGTCGGCGTGCATCTCGCCATCGACCTCCAACTCCGGCATCTCGGCGGAGAGGAGTTCGTAGGCGGTGCGCATCTTGCGCGCCGACGGTGTGTCGGCGCTGCCGAAGTTGGAGTGCGAGAGCAGCGCCGCCTTCGGCTCGATGCCGAAGCGCCGCACCTCCTCCGCCGCCAGACGGGCGATCTCGGCCACCTGCTCGGCGGTCGGGTCGGTGTTGACGTAGGTGTCGCAGATGAAGTGCGTGCCCTTCTGCGAGATCAGGCCGTTCATCGCGGCGGCGACCTTCACGCCCTTGCGCAGGCCGATCACCCCCATGATGTGGGCGAAATGGTCGCCATAGCGGCCGGAGGTGCCGCAGACCATCGCGTCGGCCTCGCCACGGCGGACCATCAACGCGCCGAAGACGGTCGGCTGGGAACGGACGATGTTCAGCGCGTTCACCGGCGACACGCCGCGGCGTCCCATCAACTGCCGGTAGACCTCGGCATAGTTGTGATAGCGCAGGTCGCGGGTGACCTCGATCACCTCCACGTCCTTGCCCGGCCGGATGCGCAGGCCCATGTCGGCGATCATCCGCTCGATGGCGTCGAGCCGGCCCAGCAGGATCGGCTGCGCGATGCCGTCGTCCACCACCACCTGGGCGCAGCGCAGAACGCGCGGGTCCTCGCCCTCGGTGTAGACGACGCGCTTCGGCGCGGTCTTGGCCTTGCTGATGACCGGCTTCATGACGAGGCCGGAGCGGAACACATACTGGCCAAGCTGGTCGCGGTAGGCGCGGAAGTCGGCGATCGGCCGGGTCGCCACGCCGCTGTCCATCGCCGCCTTGGCGACGGCGGACGATACCTCGATCACGAGGCGCGGATCGAACGGCTTGGGCAGGATGTAGTCGGGGCCGAAGCGCAGGTTCTCACCCACATAGGCCGCGGCCACCACGTCCGACGGCTCCGCCTGGGCGAGGCTGGCCATGGCGTGGGTGGCGGCGATCTTCATCTCCTCGTTCACGGTCGTGGCGCCGACGTCCAGCGCGCCGCGGAAGATGAAGGGGAAGCACAGCACGTTGTTGACCTGGTTCGGGAAGTCCGAACGGCCGGTGGCGATGATGGCGTCCGGGCGGGCCTGCCGGGCGAGGTCCGGCATGATCTCCGGCTCCGGGTTGGCCAGCGCCAGGATCAGCGGCTTGTCCGCCATGCGGGCCAGCAGTTCCGGCTTCAGCACCTTGGCGCCGGACAGGCCCAGGAAGATGTCCGCCCCGTCGATCACGTCGGACAGCACGCGCGCGTCGGTGTCCTGCGCGTAGGCGTCCTTGTAGGAGTTCATCTCCTCGTTGCGGCCCTTGTGGACGACGCCGATGCGGTCCACCAGCCAGACGTTCTCGCGCTTGACGCCCAGGCTGAGCATCAGATCCAGGCAGGCGATGCCGGCGGCCCCGCCGCCGGTGGAGACGACCTTGACCTTCGAGATGTCCTTGCCGACGAGCTTCAGGCCGTTCAGCACGGCGGCACCCACCACGATGGCGGTGCCGTGCTGGTCGTCGTGGAAGACGGGGATCTTCATCCGCTCGCGGCAGCGGCGCTCCACCTCGAAGCAGGCGGGGGCGGCGATGTCTTCCAGGTTGATGGCGCCGAAGGTCGGCTCCAGCCGGACGATGGTGTCGACCAGCGCGTCGACGTCCTTCTCGTTCAACTCCAGGTCGAAGCAGTCGATGCCGGCGAACTTCTTGAAGAGGACGGCCTTGCCCTCCATCACCGGCTTGGCGGCCATCGGACCGATGTCGCCCAGGCCCAGCACCGCGGTGCCGTTGGTGACGACCGCGACGAGATTGGCGCGCGAGGTCAGTTCCGCCGCCTGGGTCGGGTCGTTCGCGATGGCCGTGGAGGCCGCCGCCACACCCGGCGAATAGGCCAGCGCAAGGTCACGCTGGTTCGCCATGGGCTTCGTGGCGACGATCGCCAGCTTACCGGGTTTTGGGTTCCGGTGGTACTCAAGCGCCATCGCGTCGAAGTCGCCGGACATACGTCCTCTCCCCTTTAACTTGATTTCAGTTAATTTGCCGAGCAAACCTGCCTACACCCGGCTTATACCCGAATTGCCCGACCACCGGAATGGGGAAAGGGGCGACCCATGGGAAGCCGCCCCTTTTCTCTTCGGCAAGATCCTGTCCATTCCCGACGGGATCATGCGGCCATTCGCATGATCCCGCAACCACATGAGCAGCAATATGCCGCCGGGCTCTGCCGAAGCCGCCCGGCGGCCCATGCCCTCAGATGCGGGCCAGCGCCGGCTCCTTGAAGTGCTGCTGGTATTCCGCGACGGCCTTGGTCTCGTCGAACTCGCCTTCCATCTTGGCGACGACCACGGTGGCCACGCCGTTGCCGATCAGGTTGGTGATGGCGCGGGCTTCCGACATGAAGCGGTCGACGCCCAGCAGCAGGGCCAGCCCTTCGATGGGCAGGTGGCCGGTCGCCGACAGGGTTGCGGCCAGCGTCACGAAGCCGCCGCCGGTCACCGCCGCCGCACCCTTGGAGGTCAGCATCAGCAGACCCAGGATGGTCAGCTGCTGCCAGATCGTCAGGTCGACGTTGAAGGCCTGGGCGATGAAGATCGCGGCCATCGACAGGTAGATGGAGGTACCGTCTAGGTTGAAGGAATAGCCGGTCGGGATCACGAGGCCGACGACATGCTTGGAGCAGCCGAACTTCTGCATCTTCTCCATCATGCGCGGCAGCACGGATTCCGACGAGGAGGTGCCGAGCACGATCAGCAGCTCGTCCTTGATGTAGCGTAGGAAGGTCATCAGGCTGAAGTTGTACATGCGGGCGATGCCGCCCAGCACGACGAAGACGAACAGCGCCATCGTGACGTAGACGCCGGCCATCAGCTGGCCCAGCGAGGTCAGCGACGAGACGCCGTACTTGCCGATGGTGAAGGACATCGCGCCGAACGCACCGATCGGGGCGACGCGCATCAGGATGCCGATCACGCCGAACAGGGCGTGGGACATCTTCTCGAACAGGTCCTCGACCGGCTTGCCCTTCTGCCCCATGGCGGCCAGCGCGACGCCGAAGATCACCGCGAAGAACAGGATCTGGAGCATGTCGCCCTTGACGAAGGCGCCGACGACGTTGTCCGGAACGATGTTCACCAGGAAGTCGACGGTGGTGTGGTTCTTCGCCTCGGTCGCGTATTTGGCGACGGCGTCGGCCTTCAGCGTACCGGCCTGGATGTTCATGCCGGCGCCCGGCTTCAGCAGGTTCACCACCAGAAGGCCGAGGCCCAGCGCGAAGGTCGTGACGATCTCGAAGTACAGGATCGCCTTGCCGCCGACCTTGCCGACCTTCTTCATGTCGCCGATCGAGGAGATGCCGGTGACCACCGTCAGGAAGACGATCGGACCGATGACCATCTTGATCATCTTGATGAAGACGTCGCCCAGCGGCTTCATCTCCACCGCGATGGCCGGATAGAAGTGGCCGAGAAGGATGCCGACCGTGATGGCGCTCAGAACCTGGACGGTCAGGTTGGTGTAGAAGGGCTTCTTCTGTGGCTGCCCGTGGGCGTGCATGTTCGTCTCCTCGTGGCGTTCCTTGGGTCGGGCATCCGCTCTTGTCGCAAGGTCGGCGGTGGGCCCGGTCATGGAGGCCCCTTGACAGCAAGCCCCGTGCCAACCAAAGACCCGAGGATTCGCAGCGCTCCGAAGCGGGATCTGCGCGAAAAACCACACGACAGGGCCGGAAAGCATGTGCGAAAATCCGCACACCGCGACCCGATGTTGCGGCGCAGCACAGTTCAAGGGATCGTCGCTTAGGATCACACCCATCAGCCGGATATTTTCCAACGCACCGGGCCCACGGGTGACCGCCGCCCCGCCATCCCACCCCGTCGCCAGCCTCTTCGCGAGGGTGATCGACGCGCTGGCCGCCAAACCGCGCCGCATTCTGCTGGTGGCCTTCATCCTTGGAATGCCGCTGGCCGCGGCATTGGCCGCGGGCTGGACCGCGTCGGTGGCTCACCAGGGCCTGCTGGACCAGGAGCGCGCCCAGTTGGCGCTGTACGACGCCAACCTGCGGGCCGAACTGGAACGGCACGCCGCCGTGCCCATGGTGATTGCCCGCGACGCGGAGGTGGCGTCCCTGCTCGCCGCCCCCACGCCGGACCGCGTGGATCGCATGAACCGGAAGCTGGAGGGCTTCGCGCGGGCGCTCGGCGCCTCCGCGCTCTACGTCATGGCGCCGGACGGCACGACCATCGCCGCCAGCAATTGGAACAGCGCCGCCAGCTTCGTCAGCCAGAACTTCGCCTACCGCCCCTATTTCCGATCCGCCCTGGAACAGGGGGAGGGTCATCATTTCGCGCTCGGCACCACCTCGCTGATTCCCGGCTACTACACCGCCCAGAGGGTGGAGGCGCCGCCCAGCGGAGAAAGCCGTGCGGAAAACCGCACAGTGGGATCGCCCCTTGGCGTCGTCGTCCTGAAAGTGGGCTTCCAAAAGCTTGAAGAGGCATGGTCGCACGCCCGGGAAAAGCTGCTGGTCACCGACCGCGACGGCATTGTCTTCATCACCAACGTGGAGGGCTGGCGCTACAACGCCCTGCCCCG
>JAEZPL010000120.1 GCA_023413605.1 Pseudomonadota bacterium | reverse complement strand
ATTCTGGCCGTGGCGCAGGGCATCTGGGCGTCGCTGAAGGCCGACCAGGACGGCATCGGCAGCCGGCTGACTGCCCAGACGGACGCCGTGACGACCCAGACGCTGGTTCTGGTGCTGGTGGCGCTGGCGGTCGGGCTGGCCGCGTCCTACGGGATCGGCATATCCATCTCCCGCCCCATCCTGCGCATGACCGAAACCATGTCCAGGCTGGCCCGCGGCGACACGTCGGTGGAGGTGCCGCACCGCGACAAACGGGACGAGATCGGCGCCATGGCCGCCGCCGTCCAGGTCTTCAAGGAAAACGCCGTCGACGCCGAACATCGGCGCGCCGAGCAGGAGCTTCTGCGCGAGCGCGGCGAGGTGGAGCGCAAGCGCGCGCTCCAGGCCATGGCCGAAACCATCGAACGGGAGGCCCGCGGCGCCGTGGGGCGGATCGCCGGGCGCACGCGGGACATGGCGAACGACGCGGAGGCCATGGCCGATTCCGCCGACCGGGTGAGCCAGAACGCGCAGAGCGTCGCCGCGGCGGGCGAGCAGGCGCTGGCGAACGTCCAGGCCGTCGCCGGGGCGACCGAGGAGCTGGCCGCCGCCACGAACGAGATTTTCGGCCAGATGTCGCACGCCAGCGCGGTGGCCCAACGCGCCGTGGAGCGCGGGGCCGCCGCGAAGGACACCATCCGCTCCCTGTCCGACGCCATGGACCGGATCGGCCAGATCGCCGACCTGATCCAGAGCATCGCCGGCCAGACCAACCTGCTGGCGCTTAACGCCACCATCGAGGCGGCACGGGCCGGGGACGCGGGCCGGGGCTTCGCCATCGTGGCCCAGGAGGTGAAGAACCTCGCGAACCAGACCGCCACCTCGACCGAGGAAATCACCCGCCGGATCGCCGAGATCCGGGGCGTCACCGACAGCGCCGTCACCGCGGTGGAGGAGATCGGCGGCACCATCGAAGAGATCGACACCGTGTCCCGGTCCGTCGCCACGGCCATGGAGAAACAGGCCGCGGCCACGCAGGACATCAGCCGCAACGTGGTGCAGACCTCCAACGCCGCACGCGAGGTGTCGACCCGCATCGCCGCGGTCTCGCACGATGCCGAACAGACCGGCGCGCAGGCGGCACAGGTCCATCACGGTTCCGGTGTCGTCACGGAAAGCATCGAGGCGCTGCGCCACATCCTCGTCCGCATCGTCCGCACCTCCACCGGCGACGCCGACCGGCGCAATGCCCGGCGTCACCGGGTGGACGAGCCCTGCACCGTGGAGATCGGCGGGCGCCCGCAGGACGGACGGCTGGCCGACCTGTCGAGCGGCGGTGCCCTGGTGCGGATGCTGTCCGGCATCGCCACCGGCGACCAGGGCGTGCTGCGGCTGGACCGGTGCGGCATCCGGCTCCGCTTCGTGGTTCGGGAGGCCGAACCGGACGGCGCGCACATCGAATTCGATGCGGCCGACGCCGGCGCTCCGGCCTGGAAGACGGCTATGGAGCGATTGCTCGCGGACGCGGCGCCGATGACTGCTGCGGCCTGATCTCCCCTATCCAGAGGAACAGGCATCTCCTTTCCCAATCTGCGGGAAAACGCGCGCAGGCCGCCAAAGGCGGCTTGCCGGATCGCGCGCGCCAACAATCTGTTGTTGGCCGGTCAAGGGTATGGAGGCAACCCGATGACGGGCGAAAAAGGAAGGAGATGAGGAATGCGGCTCGACGGATCCTGCCATTGCGGCGCTGTACGCTTCTCGGTGGAGGCCAACGCGCCCGTGCCCTACCTGCGCTGCCATTGCTCGATCTGCCGGAAGACGGCGGGCGGCGGGGGCTACGCCATCAACCTCGGCGCCAAGGCCGACACGCTGACCGTGCAGGGGGAGGAGAACATCACGGTCTTCCACGCGACCATCGACGGCCAGCCGAGTCCGGCCGAGCGGCGCTTCTGCGCCCGCTGCGGCTCGGCGCTGTGGCTGTGGGATCCGCGCTGGCCGGACCTTCTCCACCCCTTCGCCAGCGTCATCGACACGCCCCTGCCCGAACCGCCGGAGCAGGTGCACATGATGCTGGGCTCCAAGGCCAACTGGGTGCGGCTGGACGCAAGGCCGGGCGAGGAGCGCTTCGACGAGTATCCCGACCGGTCGCTGGAGGATTGGCACAAGGCGCACGGGCTGCTGGACGTTTGAGCGTCGAGGAAATTGCTCTACTGTGGCGGCAGAAGGAGTTCCCATGTCGTCCGAACGCACGCCGCCTGAAACCGTCTCGAAACCCGAACCTGTTCTGAAGCTGGGCGATTGGCCCCGCCCCGCCGCCATGCCCGACGGCATCGCCGCCGACGTCGCGGGCTGGCGCTTCGTGCTGCGGAACCCCGTCGCCCGCAGCTTCTACGCGAAGCCCGGCAAGCCGTGGGAAAACCCGCCCGAGGGCTGCCTGCGGGCGAGCGACCTGTGGAATGTCGGGCCGTTCGCCACCGATCAGCCGGTCGAGAACGGCGCCCAATGGGCCGTGGCCCGGTTCGAGGCGGGGACGTGGCGGGTGCAGAGCGTCGCGGCGGTCAACGGGCGCGCCGCCGTTCGCGACCTGCTGCGCCATCGGGCGGAACGGCTGGTTGCCGCCCGCCGCTGGGCGCGCAACGATCTGGACGTGCTCCAGTCCCTGCTGGACGGCGATGTCTTCGCCGAGGCCGACCTGATCGCCGGCGACGAGGCGCGGGCGCGGTCCCTGCGGTCGCTGAAAGCGCTGCATCTGGCGCTGGAGGCAGCGGGCGAGGATCCCGAGTTGCCGGAGGCGGTGCGGACCGCCATCCAGGGCGGGGCTGCGCCGGTCGTCTGGATGGACGAGGACGGGCGGGCGGTCGCGGCGGACGTGCTGACGTGGCACGCCAGGAAGCAGGCCAGGGCCGCGGCCCGCGCCGGGCGCGGCGCCGAGGCGCGGGAACGCGGCGACGACCTCAAGCGCTCCGTCGCGGAGGCCGTGCAGCGCATCTTCCCGGCCATTCCCAAGGACGCGGCCGCCGCCGCCGCGGCGCGTCTGGCGCCCAGTGTCGGCAAGCTGGGCCGCATGCCCGGCCTTCAGGCCATCGTCGACGCGGTGGCGGAAATCCGGCTGGAGCGCTGGCGGCAAGCCGTCGCGTCGGAGCCCGAGGTGGCCTCGCGCCTGCTGGCGATGCAGACGCGCGGCGATCCCGGCCGTGCGCGGAAGCGCTATCGCGACCAGCGGGCGGTGGAGCGGGTGGAAGCCGAACTGCGCGACTGGCGCGGCGGCCTGGGGCCGGTGTCCACGCGCCGCCTGGGATAGCCGCCCGGAGGCATGGACGGATCGGCCACCGGCTTTCCCTCGGTTCAAACGATTGCCCCGGGATTGCGCTGACTCGGCGAGTGCGGCCTTGATCTGTCCATGGCGTCCGCTACTTCAAGCAGGACCGGCCGGCCGTCGCCCGGCCGGCGCCTCCCACCGTCGCCGACCCATCGTCACACTTGCTCCTGACTCTTCGACAAGGCCCGACTCTTCTAAAAAGGGTTGTCCGCCATGGGGAACGTCAACGAAGCGCGTCGCGGCCGGCCGGTGTTCCTGTTCGGTCTCGCACTGGTCGCAGGGCTTGCGGTTTCCACGCCGCCGCTTCCGGGCCATGCCGCCGACCTGGCGGTCGACGGTTGGCCGGTGGAAAAGGTGGTGATGCTGAGCCGCCACGGTGTCCGCCCCCCGACCAACAGCGCGAAGTTCGCGCCTCTGTCCGCAGCACCCTGGCCGACATGGCCGGTGCCGGACGGCAACCTGACCCCGCACGGCCGCGACGCGGCGGTCCTGATGGGGGAGTATTATCGCCGGCGCTACGCATCCACCGGCACGCTTCCGGCGGAGGGTTGCCCGGCCGCCGACGCGCTGTTCGTGTGGGCCGACATCGACCAGCGGACCAGGGCGACCGGCGACGCGCTGCTCGCCGGGCTGGCGCCGGGTTGCGACCGGACGGCCAAATTCCGGGCGGGCAAAGGCGACGACCCGCTGTTCGACCCCATCGGCGCCGGGATCGCCCCCCTCGACCCGGCCATCGCGCGGCGGGACATGCTGGCGGCCATGGGCGGCAGCATGGAGGCCGCGCAGGAGCGCTGGCGCCCGCAGCTCGCGGCGCTGGGCAAAATCCTCGGATGCTGCAGCCAAACGCTGTGCCGGGAGCAGGTCGGAGGGCCGGACTGCGCGTTCGAGGATCTGCCCTGGGCGATCGAGGTGAAGCAGAATGGCCGGAAAGCCGGCCTGTCCGGGCCGCTGGACTACGCGTCCGGCATCACGGAGGTCTTCCGCCTGGAATACGACGAGGGCTTTCCGCCCGATCAGGTGGCCTGGGGCCGGGCGTCCACCCCCGCGGCGATCAAGGAACTGCTGGTGCTTCACAAGGCGGATTACGATGTGGTCAAGCGGGTGCCCTACATCGCCCGGCACGGGGCCTCGCAGATGCTGAACCAAATCCGCATCGCGCTTGCCCAAGGCACAGGCGCTGCGTTGGACATCGCCGGGCCGCCGCCCGCGGTGATGACCGTGTTCGTTGGCCACGACGGCAATCTGGCCCAACTCGGCGCCCTGCTCGGTCTGCACTGGATCCTGCCCGGATCGCAGGAGGACGATACGCCGCCCGCCGGAGCCATGGTCTTTGAACGGCTGCGCAATCCGGCGGACGGAAGCCGCCATGTCCGCGTGTTCTTCATGGCGCAGAGCATGGATCAGGTCCGGTCGCTGACGCCGTTGACCGGGCCGGATGCCGCCGGGCCGCTCGTCGCATCGGTTCCGGTTCCAGGCTGCGCCCCGGTGTCCGGCGCGGAGGCGCTGTGCACGCTGGCCGATTTCGAAACGCTCAGCGGCGACCGGATCGACCGCAACGCCACGACGACCCCGGACTATGGGCCCGACCCGACTGGGACGGAGGCTCCCCGTTGACCACGCTTGGTACATTCCGTCTGTCGATGGTTGAGCGCTCCGCAACGGCAACCGATCCAGGCCGATCAGTTTTTCACTTGCCAAAACGGGTGCCGGTCCCCATCTGCAACTGATCAAGCTTGCTCCGGGGCCTGTTTTCTCCAGCCCCGGCCCTCTGGTCTGGGTCTCTTTTCCCGAAGTGAATTTGATCCCTGCCCGATGTCGGGTGGGGCACCATCAGCAAGGGAACAGACCCATGGCTATCGGCACTGTGAAGTGGTTCAATTCCACGAAGGGTTACGGCTTCATTCAGCCGGAAGACGGTTCGGCGGATGTGTTCGTTCACATCTCCGCCGTCGACCGCTCCGGCATCAGCCAGCTGAACGAAGGGCAGAAGCTGTCGTTCGAAGCCGTCCGCGACCCGCGGCGGGGCAAGGTTTCGGCCGAGAATCTGCGCGCGCTCTGAGCGCCGCGGACGCCGGAATTCAACGGAAACAACAAAGGCCGGCGGGCATGCCCGCTCGGCCAAAAGGATTCTCATGACCATCAAACATCCGTCGACCGGAGCGGCCCAGGCCGCCCAGCCGCAACGTCCACGGCCTGCCGCTGGCGTTGAACAGGCTTGGGCGCCGGGTTGGCCCCGCCTCACCCCGCGCGAGATCCGCCAGATCGTTCTCGACACTCTGGGCTGAGACCCGTCGCGCATCGGGAAGCCTCTACACAGACACCAACCGGGGAACCGCCGTCCAATGCTCGTCCAGGTCCGTGACAACGATGTGGGAGGCGCTTTGCGTGTCCTGAAAAGGAAGATGCAGCGCGAGGGTATTTTCCGCGAGATGAAGCTCCATCGGCGTTACGAGAAGCCATCGGAGCGCCGGGCCCGGCAGGCGGCGGAGGCGGTTCGGCGGCGGCGCAAGCTGCTCCGCAAACGTTTGCTGCGCGAGGGGTATTGACCCCGACTGACGGTCCTGTAGTCTGACGGACGGCATCATGGCCGTCAAGCCGCATTCCGGACCTTGTCCGGACACAACCATTGGAGAATCGACATAGCCAAACTTTACGATGCGGACCCCGTCCGCGAAGGTCCGCGCATCAACCGCGAAATCACGGCACGCACGGTGCGCCTCGTCGGCGCCAACGGGGATATGATCGGCATTGTCTCGCTGCGCGACGCATTCGACGCCGCGGCGGAGGCCGAACTCGACCTTGTCGAGATCGCCCCCCAGGCGGAACCTCCGGTCTGCAAGATCCTCGACTACGGCCGGTTCCGGTTCGAGGAGCAGAAGAAGGCCAACGAGGCTCGCAAGAAGCAGAAGATCATCGAACTCAAGGAAATCAAGCTGCGGCCGAACATCGACGATCATGATTATGACGTGAAGATGCGGGCCGCGCAGCGATTCCTGGAAGAGGGCGACAAGGTCAAGCTGACCATGCGGTTCCGTGGCCGCGAGATGGCGCACCAGGATTTGGGCATGAATGTGCTGATCCGGGTGCGCGACCAGTTCCAGGACATCGCCAAGGTCGAGCAGATGCCTCGGATGGAAGGGCGCATGATGGTCATGGTCATCGCTCCGCGCTGACCGGCCACGCCGTTACGGCTGTCTGGAATGAGCGCGATGC
>JAEZPL010000012.1 GCA_023413605.1 Pseudomonadota bacterium | reverse complement strand
TCGCTGATGCCCGACAACAAGCGCATCGACTTCGCCGACGGCAGCCACCTGAAATACGACCGGCTGCTGATCGCCACCGGCGCGCGGCCCGTGCGCCCGCCGATTCCAGGGCTGGAGCTGAAGGGCGTCCACCACTGCTGGACGCTGGAGGACACCCGCAACATCATGGCGATGGCCGAACCCGGCACGCACGTCGTGCTGATGGGCGCGGGCTTCATCGGCTGCATCGTGCTGGAGGCGCTGGCCGCGCGCGGCGTGAAGCTGACGGTGGTGGAGATGGGCGACCGCATGGTCCCCCGCATGATGAACCCCATCGCGGGCACCATGATCCGCCGCTGGTGCGAGACCAAGGGCATCCGCGTGCTGACCAACACGAAGATCAAGGCCCTGCGGAACGTCGCGGCGGAGAAAAGCCGCGGCATCTTCGGCTTCCTGAAGCGCAAGGAGCCGACCGACGCCCGCGACACGCTGGACGTGGAACTGGACAGCGGCGAGATGCTGGCGGCCCATCTGGTCGTCGTCTCGGCCGGCGTGACGCCGAACGTGGATTTCCTGGCGAACAGCGGCGTCAAGGTGGACCGGGGCATCATGGTCGACCGCTACATGCGCACCAGCGTGAACGACATCTACGCCGCGGGCGACGTGGCCCAGGGCTATGATTTCTCGACCAAGGCGCACGACGTGCACGCGATCCAGCCCACCGCGTCGGAACATGGGCGCATCGCGGCCATGAACATGGCCGGCCACAACATCCAGTACAACGGCAGCCTTCAAATGAACGTGCTGGACACGGTGGGGCTGATCTCCAGCTCCTTCGGCCTGTGGGCCGGGGTGGACGGCGGCGATACGGTCGAGGTGGTGGACGACGCGAACTACAAGTACCTGAACCTGCAATTCGCCGACGACGTGCTGGTCGGCGGAACGGCCATCGGCCTGACGGAGCATGTCGGCGTGATGCGCGGGCTGATCCAGACCGGAACCAAACTCGGCCCCTGGAAGGCGCGCCTGCAGGCCGACCCGCACCGCCTGATGGAAGCCTACATCGCCCGTACCCATCTGACGTGAGGCGGCCGAAGGCCGGAGGAGAGTCACCGCCGCCGGCCTCCGCCCCTTTCGCGGAGAGAACATGGAAATCGTCGTCAAACTCTACGCCACGCTGGCCCAGCACCTGCCGCCGGGGGCGAAGCAGAACCAGACCCGGCTCGACCTGCCGGACGACGCCACCCCGGCGCACGTCATCGGCCGGCTGAACATGGCGCGGGAGAAGTGCCATCTGGTGCTGGTCAACGGCGTCTACATCGCGCCCAGCCAGTTGGACCATCACCCGTTGAAGCCCGGCGACGCCGTCGCCATGTGGCCGCCGGTCGCCGGAGGGTGACCGAAGAGGGCATGATCTGGAAGGCCATGATCTGGAAGGACATGGCGCTGACCCGCGAGGATTTGCTGCGCCTTCTGCCCGGCGCGGTCGGCGAATTGCCCTGGCGGGCGGAGGGCGACCGCATCGTCGTGGGGGACGAGGCGGGGGTGGAGTTGCGCGTCGATCCGTTGCCGCCCCGCCGCTTCGGCCCCGTGGACATCCCGCGCCTGCGCGTCGGCTTCACCTTCCGCGGCTGGGAGGAGGCGGAGCGGCGCGCCTTCCTCGCCCGCTTCGACCGCGCCTTCCAGCGCGGCGGGGGGTGAGGAACGGAACCGCACCGCCGCGCTTCTGTTGCCAAGGACCGACCCGAAACCCACGGACACGGCCATGGCGAACGACCGGCGACAGCACACGCAGCCCCCGACCGATACCCCGAACCCGAACCACCGGACCGACATCGAGCCGGTCTGCGACGAGGAAAGCGGCGGCGGGGGTTCCAACCCCGACACGCGCTTCCGCGGCTTCCCCGGCGGCTGGCCCGGAGGCCCGCTGGACGAGGATTGCGAACCGACCGCCCGCGCCAAACCGGACGACAGGCCGGACACCACCCGGGGCGACTCCCGTCCTACCCCCGCCGGGAAGCCGTCATAGCCTTTCCGGGGCCGCCCCGAATTGGTCGTAGCCGCAAGAACGGCGTGCCGCTACAACAGGCCTCCTGCGGCACCAACGACAGGCTTGCGACCGGCATGCTGAAGCGCCTTTACGACTGGACGATGGCCAAGGCGGCCTCGAAGAACGCCACCAACTGGCTGGCGGGCGTCTCCTTCGCGGAAAGCTCCTTCTTCCCGATTCCGCCGGACCTGCTGCTGGTGCCGATGGTGCTCGCCAACCGGCAGGCGGCGTGGCGCATCGCGGGGATCTGCACGCTGGCGTCGGTGGCCGGCGGCATTGCCGGCTACATGATCGGCTATTTCCTGTACGAGGCGATCGGCCGCGCCGTCATCGACTTCTACCACCTGAACGACCAGTTCGAGGTGCTGCGCCAGAAGTTCGTCGATTACGGCGCCGAGATCCTGATCATCAAGGGCATGACGCCCATCCCCTACAAGCTGCTGACCATCACCGCGGGCGTGGCGAAGCTGGACCTGTGGGTGTTCATCGGCGCGTCGATCATTTCCCGCGCCATGCGGTTCTATCTGGTGGCGGCGCTGCTCTACTGGTTCGGCGAACCGGTCCGCAATTTCATCGAAAAGCGCCTGACCCTGGTCACCAGCGTCTTCGCCGTCGCGCTGATCGGCGGCTTCCTGGCCATCAAGCTCATTTAAAGCACGCTGCCGTTCATCGGGTTTTTCACCACGGAGGCGCGGAGACACAGAGGGGAGCCTTCTCCGTGTCTCCGCGCCTCCGTGGTTTTTTGCTCCCCGATCAAGGAATGGAAGCCCGCGACACCCGCCCGCCCGCTCTGTTGACGCTGGCAACAGGCACGGACGGGAGACGGGACGATGAAAACGCTGCAAGGGGCCACGGTGGTCATCACCGGCGCGTCGAGCGGGATCGGGCGCGCGACCGCTCAGGCGTTCGCCCGGCAGGGCGCGCAGCTGGTGCTGGCGGCCCGGCGCGAAGGGCTGCTGGACGAGGTGGCCGAGGAATGCCGGACGCTGGGCGCCGAGGTCGCGGTGGAACCGACCGACGTCACCGACGCGGATTCGGTCAAACGGCTGGCCGAGCGAGCCCTGCGGGCCTTTGGCGGCATCGACGTGTGGGTGAACAACGCGGGCGTCGGCGCGGTCGGCCGGTTCGAGGAGACGCCCGTCGAGGCCCACCACCGCGTCATCGAAACCAACCTGTTCGGCCCCCTGCACGGGGCGCATGCGGTGATGCCGGTGTTCCGCCGGCAGGGGCGCGGCATCCTGATCAACACCGTGTCGGTCGGCGCCTGGGCTCCGGCCCCTTACGCCGCGGCCTACGCAGCCAGCAAGTTCGGGCTGGAAGGGCTGCTGGAAAGCCTGCGGGCGGAGCTGGTGGACGAGCCCCGCATCCATGTCTGCGGCGTCTATCCGTCCTTCACCGACACGCCGGGCATGACGCACGGCGCCAACTACACCGGGCATGAGCTGCAACCGGAAAGCCCCTTCTACGACGATCCGGAGGATGTGGCCGAAACCATCGTCGCCCTGGCGCTGCGCCCGCGCGCACAGGCGATGGTCGGCGCGCTGACGCCGCTGACGCGGCTGGGCCACGCGATGGCTCCGCGCCTGATGGAGAAGATCGCCGGCTACGGCGCGCACCGCCATTTCGACCGCACGCCCCCGGCCCCGGCGTCCGACGGCAACCTGTTCGAGCCGATGGAGAAAGGCCGCGGCGTCACCGGCGGCTATCGCACGCCGACGCCGGGCTGGGTGTCGCCCATGATCGTCGCCAGCGTCGCGGCGGCGGCTGCCGCGGCCTATGCGGGCTACGCGCGGCGTCATAACGGAGCCCACAACAGGCGGCACGCCGCGCGGCATTGAACCATTGGTTTGAAGTCCCTTGGTTTTGGCGGGCGGGTTGGTCAGAATGCCGGCCCGTCCACCCAACACCCCAGAGTTCACCATGCCGAAGCCGGCGACGCCGCGCGGCCGCACGCCCGCCCCTTCCCGCGCCCGCAAGGCCCCGCCTCACCAGAGCGTCGCCCCGCGCGAGGACGCGCCGAAGAAGCTGTTCCGGGTCGCCGGCCTGTCCGCCGTCTCCGCCCTGTTCGAGCATGACGGCGCCTGCGTCGAACGCCTGTTCTTCGACGAGCGGCTGAAACCCCACGTCGGTGGCTTCTGCAAGGCCCTGGCCGCGGCGCGCAAGCCCTACCGCATGGTGGACGCGGAGGAGTTGGCGAAGGTCGCCGGAACCGTGCTGCACGGCGGCGTGGTCGCGCTGATCGCGCCGCGCCCGGTGCCCGCCTTCGACGCTGAGGCGGCGAAGCGCTGGGTGGCGGACGGGCAGCCGCTGCTGATCCTGGACGGGGTCGGCAACCCGCACAACCTCGGCGCCATCCTGCGCACGGCGGCCTTCTTCGGCCTGCCGCGCGTTGTGGTGTCCGACCATCCGGGGCAGGCGTTGCCGTCGGAGGCCGCCTACCGCGTGGCCGAGGGCGGGTTCGAGTGGGTGGAGCTGCATCAGGCGGCCAGCCTGCCGGTCGCGCTGAAGCGCCTGCGCGGCACCTACCGCGTGGTCGGGACCGCGCTGGGCAAGGGCCGGGCGGTCACCGACGTGGCGGCCCTGGCCAGGTCGGACAAGCCGGTCGCCATCGTGCTCGGCAACGAGGAGGACGGCATTCCGCCGGCCACCCTCGCCGCCTGCGAGGAGATCCTGACCATCCCCGGCACCGGCCGCATCCAGTCGCTGAACGTCGCGGCGACCGCGGCCGTCCTGATCCACGCGCTGGCGAAGCCGGTGAGGTCCTAGCCGGCGCCCGTCAGTGGCTGCCCACCAGGGCGATCATCACCAGGGCCACCAGGATCATGATCACGACGGGCAGCACGTCCACGCCGTTGCGGTTCCAGGTCGGCGCCTTGCGGGAGCCGTGCCCGCCGCCGTGGGCATGGCCGAAGCTGTCGTCCTCCCAGCCGTGCTCGGACGGCTTGAAGCCCGGCGTGGACACGGCCGGGGCCGCGGGGCTCGCCAGATCCACCACGCCCGCCCCGCGCTCGTAGTCGTAGGAACGCGCGCCGCGCGGCTTCTTCAGCCGTTCGTCCTCAAGCTCCACGTCGATGCCGGCGGCCTCCAGCCGTTCCACGACGACGGCGACCTCTTCCGGCGTCATGCTTTCCACCGGAATTTCGCGGCCAAGCTGCTCGATGCCCAGCCGGTTGCCGTGCTGCCGCCCCAGGTTGGTCAGGCGCTGGATGGTGTCGTCGTCGATCGTCGTCATGTCGGTCCTCCCCGCGTTAGCCCCGAACTCAGAAGCCTTGGACTAAACGCAAAAGCTGCGGGAAGGCTCCCGTCAAATCGGCTTCAACCGGAAGCCGAGCGGTTCGCGCGCCCGGAAGGCGACCTCCACCTCCTGCCGCATCACGTCCTCGTCGCCCAGGTAGCGCGGGGAGAAGTGGAAGGGCACGACCTTCCGCACGCCGGCCGCGGCGGCGAGGCTGCCGGCCTGCTCCGTGGTCAGGTGGCGCCGCGCGGCGGCCTGCTCCGCGTCGGCGGCACGGAACGGCGCCTCGATGAACAGCAGGTCGGCGTCGCGCGCCAGATCGACGATGCGCGCCGCGTTCTCCGCCGTGAAAGCCGCGTCCACCACATAGGCGATGGCCTGCCCGGCGGTGACCGACAGCGCCTCCTCCTTCAGGCGTCCGAGCGGCAGGGTCACCGTCCCGCCCTCCCGGCCGGGGGCCGCGATGGGCGTGTCGTCGGGCTCGCCCCGGAACACCGCGCGTTTCATGTCGCGCAGCCACGGCCCGACGGCGAGGCCCATCCCCTCCAGCCGGTCGCGGAAGACGTTGACGTGGGCAGGTTCCTCGATCCGGAAGGCGAGGCTGGGGATGCCGTGGTCGAGCACGGCCGTCCGGACGGTCAGCGCGTCCTCCGCGACCAGCAGGCCGTGGTCGATTCGGACGCTGCGTTCCGCCTCGCGGGCGAAGCTGCGGCGGCTGTGGAATTCAGCCGTTTGCGCGGTTCCATCCGCCTCCACCGCGGTGGCGGTCACCACGAAGTCCGCGGCGTAGCCCGGCGCGAGGTTCCAGGTGTAGGCGGCGAACTTGCCGGCCACGCGGTCGATGAAGCCCGCCGGCCCAAAGAGGTGCAGCGCCTTCTCCCGCCCCAGGCAGACGCGCAGCAGCTGGTCGAACCCGGCGAAATGGTCCATGTGGGTGTGCGAGACGAAGCCGTGGCTGGTCCGCAGCAGCATGCGCGGCGGCACCGCGGACAGATCGCCGAGGTCCAGCAGCAGGCAGCGACGCTCGAACCGCACATCCACCAGGACGCCGGGATCGCCGAAGGGCGGGTTGACGAGCTGTGGGTGCAGCAGCGGGTTCAGCGGGATTCCTCCCCTTGGCTGGTGACCGGATCAGGACTGTTGCGGCAACCGGGCGCACCGGGGACCGGTTCCTTGATGACGCGGGACGCGCCTGTGCCCGCATGGCTGGCCCGTATGGCTGTGTCGCCTTGTCTCGGGGCCGGCGCCACCCGACATAGTCCGTCAATTGTACGCCATGGGAGGAGTCCCGATGCTCGGAATGTTCCAGCGCAAGTCGGCCGAGCTGCCCAGCGCGGATGAGGCGTTGCCCGGCCGCGACACGCCCATCCCCATCCGGTCCAGCCACCACGTCAACGGACGGCCGCTGACCCCGCCCTTCCCGGAGACCATGGAGGTCGCCGACTTCGGACTCGGCTGTTTCTGGGGGGCGGAGCGCAAGTTCTGGCAGATCCCCGGCGTGTGGGTGACCATGGTCGGCTACCAGGGCGGCCACACGCCCAACCCGACCTATGAGGAGGTCTGCTCCGGCCGCACCGGCCATACGGAGGCGGTCCGTGTCGTCTACGACCCGGCCAAGGTCCGCTACGAGGATCTGCTGCGGGTCTTCTGGGAAGCGCACGACCCGACCCAGGGGATGCGCCAGGGCAACGACGTCGGCACCCAGTACCGATCCGCCATCTACACCCACAGCGAGGCGCAGCGCCAGGCCGCCGAGGCGAGCCGCGAGGCCTACGAGGCCCGTCTGAAACAGGCCGGCTATGGCCCCGTGACCACGGAAATCCGCGAGGCGCCGCCCTTCTACTACGCCGAGGATTATCACCAGCAGTACCTGTCCAAGAACCCCAACGGCTACTGCGGCCTGGGCGGCACGGGCGTCAGCTGCGCCCTTTGACGGGCCTTCGGCGCCACACTGCGACATCCGCGCGACAGGGTTTACGCCGGGTTACCTGGCGTACGCCCTCGCGGTTGCGCCTGCCCTCCCCTTCCGGGTATGGTTCCGGCGGTCCATGAAAGCTCCAGGGGGCAGCCCCGCGGGGCGCCGCCCGAGAATTCCGCACCCAATCGATGATCAAGGAAAGAACCGAGCTGGCGACGCCGCACCTGAGCGGCCTGCTTGACTTCTGGCTCACCAAATGCACCGGCGACAAGCCGCCGGTCTCCAGCACGATAGCCCCGGCCGACCTGCGGCCGTGGAAAGACAATATTGTGATCTTCGAAGTCATCGGAGAAGACGACTTCGTGTACTCCTACTATGGCAAGGCTCTGGCCGAAGCGTTCGGGCATTCCCGCCTGGGCGCCACGCTGGATGAACTGCCGGAGGAGCAGCGCGCCATCCTGCGGCCGGAGTACGAGTCGGCCCGGCGGGAGCGCCTGCCGGTCGCACGCGTCTACACCGCGGATTTCTCCGGCACCACGCGGACCTGGGAACGGCTGGTCCTGCCCATGTCCAGCGACGGCGAGCTGATCGACAAGATCCTGGTCGCCGCCTATGAATTGACGGGCGAACAATCCGGCGGGGCGGATGCGCCCTGCGCGCCGGCTGCGGTCGCCATCGAGGAACCGTCGTCGCCCTGCGCGGCCGAGGCCCCGTACGGCGAGGCCGGTGCGGACGAGGCCCAGGCCGACGGGATGCCGGCGGACGAACCCGAAGCCGAAGCGGCGGATGGTGCCGAAGCGTCCGAAGCCGAAGCTGATGCCACGCCCGACGACGCCCCCGAGTCCGCCAAGTCCGAATCGACCGACACCGACTCCGCCGAGCCCTTTTCCACCGCCTTGAAACCGGGAGCCACGGCATGACGCCGCGCACGCCCCACCTGATCGCCCCCGCCACGCAGTCCGGAGTCGTCACCGCCGACGAGTTCAATCTTTGGTGCGCGCTGAACGGCCGGCCCTTCAACCTCATTCCCAACGCGCGCCCCGACGGACGCCTGCTGTGGGATGTGGAGGTGCTGCCCGGCACGCCGCGCGCCGGCACGGTCTATTCCACCAACCTCGCCGACGAGGCGCTGGCGGTGGTCGCCGGTTTCGCCTTCCTGTCGGGTGTCGAATGGGCCTATGAGGCGCGCGAGGTGGTGGAGGAACCGGCCCCATCCGTGATCGCCGCCGCGGCACCGGCCGCAGAGGAAGACGCGGAAGCGGATGCGGAGGCCGAGGAGGTGTCCGACGATCCGGACGCGGAGGCCGAAGAAGCGGTTGAGGAATCGACCGAGGAGATGGCCGCGGAAACGGCGGACGCCGAATCCGAATCCGACCAGCCCGCCGAGGTGGCGGCGGCCGGGGCGGAAAGCCTGGCCGACTTCCCCCAGGCCTACAACCTGCCCGCCCCGACCCTGCTGCAGAGCCCGCCGCCGCGCCCGCCGCAGCAGCATGACGAAACCGTTCTGGCCCGCAACGCGCGCACGCTGGAAACGGTGCTGAAGAACTTCCGCGTCCGCGGCGAAATCATGGACGTGCGCCCCGGCCCCGTCGTGACTCTCTACGAGTTCGAACCGGCGCCCGGCACCAAGTCCGCCACGGTCATCAACCTGACCGACGACATCGCGCGCTCCATGAGCGTGGTCACCGCCCGCATCGCCATCGTTCCCGGCCGCAGCGTCATCGGCGTGGAGCTGCCGAACCCGGTGCGCGAGATGGTCTACCTGCGCGAGATGTTCGACCACGAGGCCTTCGCCAACGCGCAGCACCAGCTGGCCATCGCGCTGGGCAAGGACATCAGCGGTGAACCGGTGGTCGCCGACCTCGCCCGCATGCCGCACCTGCTGGTGGCCGGCACCACCGGCTCGGGCAAGTCGGTGGCGATCAACACCATGATCCTGTCGCTGCTCTACCGCCTGCCGCCGGATCGCTGCCGCTTCATCATGGTGGACCCGAAGATGCTGGAACTGTCGGTTTACGACGGCATCCCGCACCTGCTGACCCCCGTGGTGACCGACCCGAAGAAGGCCGTCATCGCCCTGCGCTGGGCCGTGCGCGAGATGGAAAGCCGCTACGAGGCCATGTCCAAGCTCGGCGTGCGCAACATCGAGGGCTACAACGCCCGCATCGCCGAGATGATCGCCAACGGCGAGCCGATGCCCAAGCGCTCCATCCCCGGCGAGGCCGAAACCGTCTTCGACCTGACGCCGCAGGAGCCGACGCCCCTGCCCTACATCGTCGTGATCGTGGACGAGATGGCCGACCTGATGCTGGTCGCCGGCAAGGAGATCGAGGCGGCGATCCAGCGGCTGGCCCAGATGGCCCGCGCCGCCGGCATCCACCTGATCATGGCGACGCAGCGCCCCTCCGTGGACGTCATCACCGGCACCATCAAGGCCAACTTCCCAACCCGCATCAGCTTCCAGGTCACCTCCAAGATCGACAGCCGCACCATCCTGGGCGAGGCCGGGGCGGAACAGCTTCTCGGCCAGGGCGACATGCTCTACATGGCCGGCGGCGGGCGGATCACCCGCGTGCACGGCCCCTTCGTCTCCGATTCGGAGGTCGAGGAAATCGTGCAGTTCATCAAGTCGCAGGGTGCGCCCAACTACGTCACCGCGATCACCGAAGAGGAAGAGGAAGCGATCGCCGAGGAGGATGACGACGGCGGCGGCAGCGGCAGCGGCGACGACCTGTACATGCAGGCCGTCAACATGGTGGTGCGCGAGGGCAAGGTGTCGGTCAGCTTCATCCAGCGCCAGCTGCAGATCGGCTACAACCGCGCCGCCCGCCTTGTGGAGCGGATGGAGGCCGAACGCGTGGTCGGCCCCGCCAACCACCAGGGCAAGCGCGAGGTCCTGCTCTCCCCCGCCGGCCTGTCGGCCAAGCGCGCGGGCGTGTAACAGGGGATGCAACGGAGGCCGGCATGACGACGAAGGCGCATTTCGAAAAGCTGGCGCTGTACAACCGCTGGGCCAACCGCCGCCTCTACGCGGCGGCATCGGCCCTGTCGGACACGCAGTACCGCGAGGATCGGGGCGCCTTCTTCAAGTCGGTCCGCGGCACGCTGAACCACCTGCTGGTCTGCGACCGCGTGTGGTTCCACCGCATCGAAGCCACCGGCCCCATGCCCTCGGCGCTGGACGAGATCCTCTGCGACGGCTTCGATGAGCTGCGCGCCGCCCGCGAAGCGGAGGACGAGCGCATCATCCGCGGCGTGGCCGCGCTGGACGAGGCGCGCTTCGGCAGCCTCTTCGCCTACCGCTCCATGAACGGCCAGCCGAACGAGCTGCCCTTCGCGGAGGTGCTGACCCACGTCTTCAACCACCAGACCCACCACCGCGGGCAGGCGCACACGCTGCTGAGCCAGTTCGGTCTGGCCGCCCCCAGCATCGATTTCGTGTATTTCCTGCTGGAAAAGTGACCATGCCCGACTTCATCACCGACGTTGCCGCCCTGGAATCCCTCTACGGCCAGCCGGCCGGCCCCTCGGTGGCGAAGGAAGTCGATCGCCTGACACCCGGCTACCGCGCCCTCGTCGAGGCGTCGCCCTTCTTTGTGCTGGCGACCTCCGGGCCGAACGGGCTGGACGCCTCCCCGCGCGGCGACGGCCCCGGCTTCGTCCGCGTGGCCGACGAGCGCACGCTTTTGGTCCCCGACCGGCGCGGCAACAACCGCATCGACAGCTTGCGCAACCTGATCCACGACCCGCGCGTGGCGTTGCTGTTCCTCATCCCCGGCGTGGACGAGACGCTGCGCGTCAACGGCCGCGCCGCGATCACCGCCGACGCCGACCTCTGCGCCGGCTTCACCGTGGACGGCAAAGCGCCGAAGACGGTCCTGGTGGTGACCATCGAGTCCGTCTTCTTCCAGTGCGCCCGCGCCCTTCTGCGCTCCCGCCTGTGGGATCCTACCAGCCGCATTGACCGCAGGTCCCTGCCCTCCACCGGCGCCCTGCTGGCCGAAGCCAGCGCCGGCCGCGAGGGCGGCGAGGACTACGACCGTTCCCTAGCCGAACGCATCCCGAAGTCGCTTTATTAGATCCTGGACGGCGACAGGCGGAACTCCACCACCGCGTCGGCGGAGGCCAGCTGGTTGATCAGTTCCATCGGGTCCGGCGATCCGTTGGCTTGCAGCACCAGTTGGTATTCGAAATGGCCGGATCCGTTCTTCAGGTGGAAGGCCCAATCGATGATGTCGTAGCCGTGCTCCCGCGCCTTTGCGCGGATCGCCTCGGCCACGGGCGCCTTGTCGCGCAGGAAGACCAGCGTCAGGTGCATCACCGTCTGGTGCGGCAGCGCCGTCTCCAGCCGCCGGAAGCTGCTCATCGCCACGATGGTCAGCAGGGCCGCCGCGATGGCCGCGGCGTAGAAGCCGACGCCGATGATCACCCCGACCGCCGCCGCCGTCCAGATCGAGGCCGCGGTGGACAGGCCCCGGATCGAGAAGCCTTCCCGCATGATCACGCCGGCCCCCAGAAAGCCGATGCCCGTGACGATGCCCTGGATGACGCGCGTCGGGTCACCGCTTGCCGCCAGACCGCCCGCCGCACCGGCCCCGCCGTACCACAGCGACGGAAAGCCGGTGACGACCGTCAGCGCCGCGGAGGCCAGACAGACCAGCCCGTAGGTCCGCATTCCCGCCGCCCGGCCATGGTACGAGCGCTCATACCCCATCAGGATGCCGAGCGCCAGCGCCCCCATCAGATGCAGCAGCACGATGCCGTTGGCGATCAGCTCCGCCCGCGACCAGTAAGCCGCCAGCATCTCCATGGCCCTTCTCCCGCAACGAGACGCGCAAGGGCGCCAGTGTAGGCAGTGTAGGCACGGATTGGTTAGGGAAGGGTTGGCACGTGCGGTGGGCCGGCAGGGTCCCTACCCCATCATGGTCAGCGTCCAACGGGCGAACAGCGCGACCAGCATGCCTTCCGCGGCGGCGAGCATCAGGCGCAGCAGCAGGCCGACCAGATCGGTGAAGCGGTCGCGGCGAGGAAAGACCTCGGCCAGCATGTTGGCGACGCCGCGGCGCAGGTTCAGGCTGATCAGGCCGATGACCAGCGCCACCGCGGCGGTTCCCACCACGTAATAGAGAGCACCCTTCCAGCCGGCGAAGGCCTGGGGATTCTCGAAATAGAAGACGGTGCCGACGAGGATCCAGACGGCGGATGGCCAGACGCCGACGATGTCGGCCTGGCTGGCCGGACGGGGCTGTCGTTGCGGTTGCGGTTGTGGTGGCGCGCTCCAGGGCACCCCGCCCTCCCCGTCAGCCCCCCGGCACGTGCCGGTAGGCCAGCACGCATGCCGGGCGGCCGTCTTCACCGGCCAGCGGCAGCAGAAGTTCCACGAAGCGCACGCCCGGCAGCATCGGGTCGTCGCGCACCAGCAGGCAGCGCGGCTCGCCCGATTCCAGGCAGGCGCGCAGGTCGGCGTTGAAGCGCTCCGCCGCGTGGTCCGCGTGCAGGGCGCTGACCAGCCGCGGCACCGCGCGCTGCCCGATCCGGCGCTGCACGGCCCGGCCGCAGGCGCGGTACAGGAAATCCCCACCGCCCTCCACCGGCTCCATCAGGCACAGGCGCGTCACGCAGTCGCGAATCTGCGCGGTGTCGATTTCGCGCGCCTGCGGCATGGCGCGCTGCTGCCGGATGCGGCGCCAATGGACGTAAAGCCGGCCGGCGGCGGGCGGCGCCATGTCGATGTCCAGCGAATCCGCCCGACAGGTGGGCGCCTCCGGCTCCGGCAATGGAGCGGCGACGGCCAGCGGAACCGGCTGGGACGCCGGCTTGGACGCCGGTTTGGCGGCCACCGGGGCGGCCGGCGGCTGCATCGGGGTGGCGAACACCGGCTGGCGTTCCAGCCGGCCGCCGTGCTTCTTCAGCATCGGCAGCGGCGCCCAGGTCCCGCAGGTGTGATAGGACTTGGTGACCTTCCGGTAGTCCTGGCTGGACGCCGTGCGGCATTCCCCTTCCACGCTGTAGCGGCTGACATGCACCAGCGTGTTGTCGTCCGACAGGGCGCGCTCCCCGCCCCACGAAACGCAGGCGGCGCAGGCGCGGCTGTCCTTGGCGAAAGCGTGGGTCATCGTCGGACGCGGGCTCCAAAGGCAAAGGATACAGGCTGTCGCGGGACTCGTCCCCCTCCCCCGCAGGATGGTGTTCCGGGGCATTGGGATTGATGACGCCCTTTCGGCGCGCGTTCAAGCGTCGCCTCGCCGTTCCGTCGCAATGTTTTCAGGCATGTGGCGAACACATCATCCCGCCCCTTCCCCCGAGGCTTCTTGTTCCCTATAAAGGGGCCTCGCAACGACATGAAAACCCGTGCCCCCTCTCTCCCGCGCCCCGCCTGGGGCCAAAGGCGCGAGGGGGCTTTTGCTGCACGAACGTCGAGAAGCGGACCCATGCCCAAGCGCACTGATATCAAATCCATCTGCATCATCGGCGCGGGGCCGATCGTCATCGGCCAGGCTTGCGAGTTCGATTA
>JAEZPL010000615.1 GCA_023413605.1 Pseudomonadota bacterium | reverse complement strand
CCCACGATCAGCGTGAAGCGCTTGCCATGTCGTCACGCATCGTCGTGTTGCGCGATGGCCGGATCGAGCAGGTCGGCACCCCGTCTGAGATGTACGATGCGCCGAAAAGCCGCTTCGTTGCTGATTTCATCGGGCAGACCAATCTCCTGGCCGCTGATCTGTCGAAAGCCGGATCGGTGTCCATCCCCGAACTTGGCGCCGTTTATCGGGATGCTGAGTCCCAGGCCCGTCCGGGCTCCTGGTACGCCAGCGTTCGTCCCGAAAAGCTCCAGCGCCGCCCGGCCGAAGGGTCGGACATTGCCGTGGATGTGACCGTTCAAGAGGCTGTGTTCCTCGGCGACGTGATCGAGTACAGCGCCCGCACCACCCATGGTGCACTCATCCACTTCCGAGAACAGAGGCGCGACAGGGATCGGATCCCGGAACGGGGGGAGACCATCAGTCTCGTCCTGCGTCCCTCCGATGTTGTTCTCGTTCCGGATCTCTCCAAAACCGGTCGTTAAAGAACTGATTAGGAGTGCCTTTATGAAGCTGCTGTTGAGCCTCTCCATCGGAGCGGCGATTGTCGGCGGTGCCAGCGGCGCAGCCCTGGCCCAGTCTGGCAACAAGTCGATCACGATTGCCAATTACGGCGGTGCGTGGGCGGAAACTCTGAACCGCATCTGCATTGAACCGTTCACCAAGGAAACCGGCATCACCGTCAACCAGGCGGCAACCGAAGACTCTCTGGCTCAGATTCGTGTTCAGCAGACCACCAAGAACATCCTGTGGGACATCGCCCCCACCGAGCGTTCGGGCCTTCCGGTGTCGTCCAAGAATGGCTGGCTGGAGGCGATCGACTGGTCGGTGGTCGACCCGGAAAACAAGCTTCCGCCGGTTGCCCGCAAGCCGCACGCCATTGGCGCGATCGCTTACTCCACCACCATCGGTGTGCGCACCGACAAGCTGCCGGAAGGCAAGACCTTCGGCGGTTGGAAGGACTTCTGGGACGTCAAGAACTTCCCCGGTCCGCGCACGCTGCGCAACTCCCCGGCTGAAAACCTCGAATTCGCTCTGATCGCCGACGGCGTGAAGCCGTCCGAGGTCTACAATGTGCTGCGCTCGCCGGGAGGCGTGGACCGCGCGTTCAAGAAGCTGGACGAGATCAAGCCCGCGATCACCGTCTGGTGGACCAGCGGCCAGCAGCCGGTTCAGCTGCTCGCCAGCGGCGAAGTCTTCTACGCGACCGCCTTCAACGGCCGCATCCAGCAGCTCCAGAAGGACAAGCTGCCGGTCAAGATCATCTGGAACGGCGGGTCGCTGGACGTCAGCTATTACTCGATCGTGAAGGGCGCCCGCAACGTGGCCGACGCCCAGAAGTTCATGCAGTATTGCTGGAACACGCCGTCGCGTCTGGCCGAGATCGCCCGCGCCATGCCGTACTCCTCCTTCAACCCCGAAATCTACAAGATCCTGTCGGCGGAAGAAGCCAAGGAACTGCCGACCAGCCCGGAGAATCTCGACATTCAGTTCGCGCTGGACTCTGAATACTGGGCCGAAAACCTGCCGCGCATTCAGAAGCGGTGGGAAGCCTGGCGTCTGCAATGAGCAACGGCATTCCCATGCCGCGTGATGGGAAGGGGGCGTCGCGCAGCAAGCACGCGCCTCTCTCCTCCCTCTGGCTGCTTGCCCCGGCGGCCGTGCTGTTCCTCTTCGCGTTCATCCTCCCGGTGGGCGAGGTCGCGTTGTGGAGCTTGCAGGGTGAAGCCGGGCTGTCAGCGGAGCATTACGAGGCCGCACTCGGCGAGGGGCCATACCGCACGATCCTGTTCGGGACGTTGCAGCTTTCCTTTGGTGTGGCTTTTGCCTGCATCCTGGTCGGTTATCCGGCGGCCTATTTTCTCGCATCCTGTCCGCCGCGCAACCGCACCCTGCTGCTCCTGCTCATCCTGACTCCGCTGTGGGTCAGCGTGCTGGTGCGCACCTTTGGCTGGATCGTCGTTCTTGGCCGTGAAGGGCTGGTGAACTCCCTGCTGATCGGTGCCGGCGTGATCGATGGGCCGCTCCAGATGCTGTACACGCGCGGGGCCGTCTACATCGCGATGGTTCAGGTTCTGCTGCCGGTCGCCATTCTGGTGATGTTCTCGACCATGACCACCATCAACCGCTCTCTGTTGATGGCGTCCCGAATTCTTGGTGCGTCGCCGTGGCGTGGCTTTGTCCACATCTTCCTTCCGCTGAGCGCGGGCGGAGCGATCAACGCCTGGATGCTCACCTTCGTGCTGGCTCTCGGCTTCTTCATCACCCCGGCGCTGGTCGGCGGTCCGAAGGAAACGATGATCGCGAACCTGATCGCGACGCAGATCACGCTGACCCTTGATTGGGGGCTGGGATCGGCGCTGGGCGTGGTGCTGGTGATCGCGGGCTTTGCCGTGGTGGGTGGCATCGCGCTGCTCTTCCGGCGTGTGACGACGCTGAGCGGCCATGGAGGCTCGCGATGAAACGATCACTCTGGGAACAGTCCGGGCGATATCTGCTGCCGGTCTATTTCGCGGGCGTCCTGCTTTACCTGCTGTTGCCGTTGCTGCTGGTCATCCCGATGTCGATCAGCGAGACGCGCTATCTGAAATTCCCGCCGCAGGGCTTCACACTCCGCTGGTACGACGAGTTCTTCGCATCCGCCGGCTGGATCGACGCCACTCTGCGCAGCTTGCTGATCGCGGCGGCCAGCGCGGTGCTGGCCACCATCGTCGGCACCGCAGCCGCCCTCGTGCTGAGCCGTGAAGGCAAGGCGGTTCGGGCGGTCGGCCCGATCTTCCTCGGTCCCCAGGTTGTGCCGGTCATCATTCTGGCGCTCGGCACCCTGCTGGTCTTCAGCCGCTTCGGTCTGTACGGCTCGCTGTGGGGAGTGGTTCTGGTTCACGCCGTTCTGGCTCTACCCTTCGTCACCACCACGGTGTCCGGGGCGCTGCGTCAGACCGGTGACACGCTGGCCCGCGCGGCCCGCGTGCTGGGGGCCAAGCCGCATGAGGCCTTCTGGTATGTCACCCTGCCGACGATCCGTCCGGCGGTGATCTCGGCCGGCGTCTTCGCCTTCTTCATCTCCTTTGACGAGCTGGTCATCGCGCTGTTCGTCATGGGTCAGAACGAAACCCTGCCCATGCGCATCTGGGCGGACATGCGTCACGACCTGACGCCGGTTGTGGCCGCCGTCGCCACGCTGCTGATCGTCGTCACCTTCGCCGCCGTCTTCATGAGCGATCTGATCCAACGCCGCGCCCAACGGCGCGCGGGGTAGCGGGTCGCCCGGCACCGCACACCAACACCGCACCGCAATTACGGCCACCGCACTCAACGGCCCTTTCATCCAGGGAAAGTGTGATGTTCTCAGATTTCCGCAGGGAAGAACCCGATGCTCTCGCCCGACGCCTGGAGGCGATGACTCTTCCAGATTCGGTGTATGACCTGCTGCTGAATACCGCCACCCGTGTCCCGACGGCTCCCGCCTGGCGCTTCCTGGACGATGGGGTGGAGCGGAACTGGGGCGAGGTACTGGCCAAGGTCGACACCGCCGCCGCAGCCCTGTCCGCGGTCGGCATCGGTCCTGGTGTTCACGTCGCGGTGATGTCGTGGAACCGCGAGGAATTCCCGATCACCTGGCTGGCGCTGTCGCGTCTTCAGGCGGTGATGGTGCCGGTCAACGCGACCTACACCGCGCGTGAGGTCGAGTATGTCCTGAAGACCTCGCTCGCCACCTACATGGTGCTGGAGGCGGAGTTCCTGCCGCATCTGGACAGTCTGGAAGCGGTGACGCTCGATCCCTCCCACATCATCGTGATCGGTGATGCGGTGTCGGACCGTCATCGCAACTGGCAGGCCCTGATGGGCGAGGCCCGTGGCCGTCAGGCCCCGGCGATCCCCCGTTCGATGGACGCCACGCTGAACCTCCAATACACCTCGGGCACGACGGGCTTCTCCAAGGCCTGCATGCTCAGCAACGAGTATTGGTTGTGCCTCGGCATCAGCTCGACCGAGTTCTTTGCCACCGACCTGCGCCGCTTCTATGTCGGCTCCAGCTTCTTCTACATGGTGGGGCAGCGCATCCTGCTGAACGCCATGGTCAGCGGTGGCTGCGCCTTCTTCCCGCGCAAGCCGGGGGCCAAGCGCTTCATGCCCGACGTGTCGGCGCTGGAATGCGATTACTGCGCCCTGTTCGAGATGGTCTACAAGCAGCCGCCGCGCCCGAGCGACGCGGACAACAAGCTGAAGATCGCCACGATCTTCGCCTTCGGCCCCGAGAGCCACGCCGACTTCCAACGCCGCTTCAACGTCTATGGCCAGGAATATTACGGCATGACCGAAATCGGCGGCGGCACCTACGTCCCCGCCCATCGCCTGCCGGAGATGACCGGTTCGGGAAGCTGCGGCGTGGCCGCTCCCTTCCGTGAGCTGATGGTCACGGGCGAGGACGGCAAACCGGTTCCCACTGGGGAGACGGGCGAACTGTGGGTTCGTGGCCGTGGCATCCTCAAGGGCTATTTCGGCAACGAGGAAGCGACGGCGGATGCCTTCACCAATGGATGGTTCCGCACCGGCGACCTCTGCCGCGTGGATTCCGAGGGCTACCACTACATCTTGGGCCGCACCAAGGACATGGTCCGCCGCATGGGCGAGAACATCGCCGCGCGCGAGGTTGAGGTGGTGCTGCGTACGCTCGACCAAATCCAGGACGCCGCCATCGTGCCGGTGCCCGACGATTACCGTGGCGAGGAGATCAAGGCTTACATCCTGCTGGCTCCCGGCGTGACCCCGGACTCCTGCACACCGGAATTCATCGCCGATCATTGTTCCCGTCATCTCGCCGGGTTCAAGGTCCCCCGCTACTACGAGTTCCGTGACAGCTTCCCGCTGACCGACTCCCAGCGGGTCCAGAAGAAGCACCTGATTGCCGAGAAGCCCGACCTGCGCGTCGGTGCCTATGACCGGCAGGACAAGATCTGGCGCTGACGCCACCCCCATCGACCCAATCCAAGAAGGCCATCCGGCCTTGAATGAGGACTTTTGCCATGCCCGAAATTTCCACGTGGACAGAGGGCGCGATCCGCATCCTGACCATCTCCAACGAACGCAAGCGGAACGCGTTTGAGGGCACGATGGCGGCGGACTTCCTCCGCCTCCTGAACGAAGCGGAAAGCGATGATGCGGTGCGCGTGATCGTGGTTACGGGGGCTGGGGACATCGCCTTCTCCAGCGGCCATGACCTGAACGAGATCGCGTCCGGCGCGCACGCCGAAAGCAACCTGGGTGAAGAGCCTTTCCTGCGCCCGCGCAGCATGCGCAAGCCGGTGATCGCGGCGATCAACGGCCATTGCTACGCCGCGGCCCTTATCTTTGCACTGAACTGCGACCTGCGGGTGGCGAGCAGGAACGCGGCCTTCGGTTCGCCGGGCGCGCGTCTTGGCATGCTGCCGGAAGGTGGCCAGATCGGCCGTCTGCCGCGACAGATGGCACCAGCCCGCGCGCTGGAGCTGATGCTGACGGCAAGCCCGTTGCCAGCCGACGAGGCCTACCGAACCGGCTTCATCAACAGACTGGTTGAAAAGGGCGAGGCTTTGAACGAAGCCCTCGTCCTGGCGCGTGCTATCGCCGGCAATTCCCCTTCCGTGGTCGCCGCGATCAAGGCGGGGGTGATCCTGGGAGAAGTTGAGGGGGTTGAGCCCGCGGCTGCCTATGAAGCGACGGTCGCCCGTCAACTGGAGAAGGAAGCCGATGCCCGTGAAGGCGTCAGCGCCTTCCTGGAAAAGCGCGCTCCGGTGTTCGGTGGTGGCGCGCAACGATAGGCTCGGATGGGGAGGCCACGACCCGCGGCACTCCCCACTTCAAGGAAGCGGTCCGCTCAGCGGCAACTGGAGTGCGCTTGCCACGAGCACGCTCTGAAGGAAGATGCACGGCGAGCTTCTCCCCGTGAGTGCTTGAACAGCCGGACCATGGTCGCGCGGCCCCCTCGACCGGCCCCTTCCATGGTCCGGCGTGCCGCCATCCGGTGCATCCAGTCCAACGGCGCCGTGCTCATCCAACATTCGCTTTATCGCAGGGAAAGTCCCAACCATGGCCGAGAGCTTCAAAGCCTTTGTGATCAAGGACGTCGACGGCAAGCCCAAGGGCGGCTTCACGACGCTGACGCTGGCCGACCTGCCGGACAACGATGTGCTGGTCGAGGTCGCCTACTCC
>JAEZPL010000589.1 GCA_023413605.1 Pseudomonadota bacterium | reverse complement strand
GTGATGGACCAGCCCGCCACGCTCGACCGCCTGACCGCCAAGGTGGTGGAGACGGCGGACGCCATCTCCCACCAGCTCGGTTACCTGCCGCCGGCCTCCTGACGGCCCGTAACCACCGCCACGACGGCGTGGGCGCCCGGCTCCGGCTCCACGGTGCCGGCCGCGGCGTCCAGCTGGGCGGTCCAGCCCGCTGGAACGCGAACCTCCCCCTCCGCCGTGCGCAGGGTCACGCCGCCGTCCAAGGCGTGGACGAGCGCCGTGCCGTCCGCCGGCACGGCAACGGAGCCGCCGGCCGGGACGAGGTCGAGTCGGCCCACGGCGTGCGCGCGGTCAACGATCAGGTTGAAGTCGCGGATCGGCCCGTCCAGCAGGGCGCAATCCACCACGGCGTCGCCGGAAAAGCGGAAGGCGGGGGCGCGGTGGGAAACGATCGTGGGCGTGCCGTCCACGGTCAGGCGCATGCCGGCGCCTTCCACCACGGCGATCAGCCGTTCATAGCCGGAAAAGGCGGAAAAGGGGCCGGCCTGGGCCACGTCGGCGATGCTGACCCGCCACAGGAAGCGGCCGGCGCCGCCTAGCAGGGGGGCGGACAGGGATGCGGGCAGGGGCGCCAGCGCGATTTCCGTGGTGGTCCCGCCGCCGTTCTTCCACGGCATGCGGCGGTAGTCGGCGGGGTCGAGAAGCGTGATGGACATCGGTGTTCGAAAGGCCTGCGGCGTTGTTCGTTCGTACCCGTTATAATCGGCCGTGGCGGACGGGGCCAGCCCGCTGGAGTCCGCGGATTCAGTGCGATTCGCGCCCAATTTTCCGTTCAAAATTTTTCATAATTCCCATTTGTGCGGCCTTTGGGCCTCAAAAAGCGAATTTTGCACCGATTTCCGCGGTCGACGTGCGCGGAGTGCTTGCGCGCGGCAAAGCGGCAGAGTACCTCAAAGACGCTGAGAATCCTGGAGAACGCTGGGGTTCCGCCATGAACACGGGAGTAGGGAATGACGAAGGCCGACCTCATCGACGCGATCGCCGCCAAGCTGGGCGGCACCAAGGCCGACGCCGGTAAGGCGCTGGACGCCGTGCTCGACAGCCTGCAGGACGCGCTGGTCAAGGGCGAGACGGTCAAGCTGCCCGGCTTTGGGCAGTTCGAAATCGCCGAGCGCGGGGAGCGCACCGGCCGCAACCCGCAGACTGGCGCCGAGATCAAGATCGCCGCTTCCAAGGCGCCGAAGTTCTCCGCCGGCAAGGCTCTGAAGGACGCGATCAACGGCAAGGCCGCCTGAGCGACCGTGCACGAAAAGCGGTTCAATTCGTTGGACCTGGGGCAGCGCTCGGCGCTGCCCCTTTTCGTTTTTAAGGGCGGGCAGCGCTGAGCGCTGCTTCTTTTCATTTTTAGGCTTTGCGTCTATCCGGCAGGCTGGATTCAGGCCGCCTGCTGCCCTCCGGCCAACTCGACGGCATTGTCGCCGATCAGCCGGGCGACGAGTTCCTCCGACAGCCGCAGGGCGAGCGCCACCAGGTTGATCGTCGGGTGGTCGCTGCCCATCGTCGGGAAGACGGAGCTTCCTCCGATGTAGAGGTTGTGGACGCCGTGCACCTTGCAGCGGGAATCCACCACCCCCTGCTTGGGATCGTCGTGCATGCGCGTCGTCCCCATGTGGTGCCAGCACCAGGACAGACGCTCCTCCCACGCCTGTTCGGCGTCGGCCGGGCCGGTGTCCGGCGCGATCAGGCCGCGCCGGGACAGCGTGGAACGGATCAGCGCGTGGGTTTGCAGGAAATTCTCGCGGTCCTGGGCCGTCAGGCGCCAGTCCACGTTGGAGCGGTTGAGGCCAAGCTCGTCGCGTTCCGTGCTCAGCGTCACCCGGCTGTCCGGGTTTGGCACCGGCTCCATCACGGTTTCCAGCAGGAAGCCCCGCTGCACCCATTCCGGATTCACGACGTTGTCGAACAGGGCGTAGGCGAGATCCGGCAGGTGCATGGCGATGCGCGGCAGGGCTTCGCGCAGCAGGGTGCCCATGTTGCCGTCGGCGGTGCCGAACTTGCGCCGGTCGGACAGCAGCATGCGGACGTCGTGCAGCGCCCGGAAGCCCGACGTCGCCTCCCCATGGTATTGGGCGACGAGATAGGTGCGCGAATTCAGCAGGCCAAGCCGCCGTTGCGCCTCGTCCGTCGGCGACAGCGCCGCGGCGACCGGCAGTTGGGGAACGTTCAGCCGCCGCCGCGACAGGGCCAGGGTCATGTCGTAGAGCCGGCGGTGCCGCTTCTGGTCGGCCAGCCGGATCAGGGTCGACTTGACGCGCGGATGGTCGGTGAAATAGCGGCCGACGAGATCATGCTGGTTGCCGAGGCCGGCGGCCTGGACCTGGTTCGACAAAAGCAGCAGCCGCGCGTTGTCGATGCCGCCGCAGCACAGCACGAACAGGCGGGCGTTCACCGTGAAGCGGGTGCCGCTCAGCGCCGCGCACCGCACCTGCTCCACCACGCTCGCGGTGTCGTTCGTCCGGATTTCGATGACGTTGGCGTTCAGATAGCAGCCGACGTTGTCCGCCACCTTCATGGCGTCCGTCGACGACAGGCCGACGCGCGGCTGCGCGCTGATCTGCGCCACGCGGTTTTCCAGCCCGTCCCCATCGATGGGCAGGAAGCCGATGCCCTGCGGACGCAGCTTCGATTCCCAATAGGCGGTGTCGTATACGCTGGAAGGCAGGTTGAGAAGGGCGTGGGCGCGGCCGTAATAGGGCGCCAGCTCCTCCAGGCCGAAGGGCCAGCCGCTGTGCGGCACCCATGGGCGGGCTTCCAGGTCGATACGCTCGAACGGCCGGCAGAAGCCGCCCCAGCAGTTGGTGCTGCCGCCGAAGAAACGGCTGCGCGCCGTCGCCAGCCGTTCGTACGGCAGGCCAAGGTTGTCCCCCGCATACAGCGACTGGGTCCGGCCATCGGGCGCGAAGCCACCGCTTTCCAGCAGAATGACCTTCCAGGGCGTTCCAGTCAGCGTCCGAGCGATCGCCAAGCCGGCCGCTCCCGCGCCGACGATGCAGACATCGGCCTCAAGAACGGTTTCGTCGGACAAGCTGCGGGCATCGATGATCATACGCGCCTACGTTCGGCTCTGGTCAGATTTGCTGACTCAAATAAAACGAGAGGGGCGCGCCCGCTTACTTCTATTTGTGACTAACCCCTTCAGGTGTTCGCTGTAAGATTGCTTCGTGTGCCGTACGAAAGGATGCCAATGTGACTGGGCCGGTGTGACATGGAAGCGTTGATTGATCCCGGTCAATCCCCTATGGAACCGTGGGGTATAGCCTTCGCGCGAGTTCGCAAGGAGGCTTGTCATGGAAATGTTGGTGTTCGCGGTCCTGGCCGCGCTGGTCGTGGGCTTTCTGGTCGTGCTGTCGGTGATGGGTGTCGCCACCCTGCATGCCGTCGCCCGGCTGCTGCTGCCGGTGCGCCGTCCGGTCGTCACGGGTGGGTTGACCTGAAAATCAGCCGCATCGCGCCGAAGGCGCGGGCAGGTGCATCGCGCCGAAGGCGCGGGGCTGGGGCATGGCCTGCCGGCCGATCCTGTCGTACCATGTATCTGATGGCGGCCCCGTCTGCTGATTGCCGGGCCGCTTTTCCGGATCGGACGACCAGATGACCGACACGATGCGCAACATCCGCGACGCCGTTGCGGCGGATGGGTTTTCCTTCGTCGCGGCCCCCGCCATGCAAGGCCTGCTGGAGGCCGCGGGGTTGAGGGATTGGGACGGTTTCAGCGACAGCTGGAACGATCTGGGGCTGGACACCTACATGGCCGACGGCGGGCGCTACCGTCGCCGGCGGCATGCCGCCTTCGCACTGTCCGCGGACGGCATCCGGCGCAAACCGCACCAGCCCCACTACCAAAGTCGGGATTACAATCCGCTCAACGGAGGCCTCGAACGCTGGTTCGAGCCGGTTACCGATTCAATCGGTGCCCATCCCGCCTTCGAGGCTATCCTGAAGACCTGCTTCGCGCTGTTCGATCCACTGACGCCCGAGGCCACGCGGCCCGATGTCTGGCACACGGAGGTCCATCAGTTCCGGATCGAGACCCGGCAGGGCGAACAGGGCCGGCCGACTCCGGAAGGGATGCACCGGGACGGCGTCGACTGGGTTCTGGTGATGCTGATCCGGCGTGAAAACGTCTCCAGCGGGACGACGACGATTCACGACCTCGCGGGCAATCCGCTGGGCAGCTTCACCCTGCAGCATCCGCTGGAATCGGCGGTGGTGGACGACGCCCGGGTGTTCCACGGCGTAACCCCCGTGGTTCCCATCGACCCGGCCCGGCCCGCCTTTCGCGACGTGCTGGTCGTGACGATGCGCCGTCCGTAACCCACGGCCCCGCTTGCCATATCAGCGGAGCGGAATATTCAGGCCGATGCCCAGGCTCGCCCCGCCCGGCTGATAGACGACCGGTGGCGGCGGCGCATACATGACCGGCGGCGGCGCGTAGATCACCGCGGGCGGCCGACGATAGATCACGGGCGGCGGGGGAGGGGCGCCATACACCACGACGCCGGGAGGACGGCCCCACCCGCGCCCACGGTGGTGGTGGCGCCACCCGTCATGCCCGCTCCATTCGCGGCCGCCGCCCCATCCGCGGCCACCATCGCCCCGCCATCGGTCATGCGCCGTGGCCGGGCCGGCTGCGGCCAGCAACGTTCCCGCGACCAGAGCGCCCAGCGTGATCGCTTTCAGCCCATGAGAAGCAACGGCATCAGCAGCACGACCAAACATTCTTTGGCCAAACATGCTCGGCACCTTTCGTATCCGAGGGCAAAACGCCTTCATGCCTACAAACGGAGCCCGGCGATTTTTATTCCGCGCATTTTTTCCCCAGGGTGGCCGCGTCCGGCGCAAGCTTCACAAATCCATAGCAAAGCCATCACGCGATCGACACGCAATCGTTGCCATAAGGGGCTCCCGCAACGTTTGATACCCGTGAGTGGAGCCAACACGATGTTCCGTGCGTCCCCCTGGATGGGCGCTGCCCTGATCGCCCTGTCGCTGGCGCCCGCCGCGGCCACCACCGTCGCCGAGGCGCAGGAGGCTTTCCCGGCGACCCTGGCCGGCCACGCGATCCTGCCGGCCAAGAGCTTCATCGACGGCCCGGCCGACGCCCCCGCCGACCTGAAGATGTCCGGCAAGTTCACCACCGGCCGCCGGGTGGACGCCATCGGCTCGGTCGAAGGCAAGTCGGCCGACCGCCCGACCGGCGTCTCCGTTCCCTTCAACGGGCAGCCGCTGCAAGGCCATTCGGGGATCAAGCGCATGCCCGACGGCAGCTTCTGGATCCTGACCGACAACGGGTTCGGGTCCAAGGCGAACTCCCCGGACAGCATGCTGTACCTGAACCGCTACAGGGTGGATTTTGCGGGCGGTACCATGGAGCGGCAGGAGACCATCTTCCTGCACGATCCGGACAAAAAGGTGCCCTTCCGCATCGTCCAGGAAGGGACGGAGAAGCGCTATCTCACCGGTTCGGACCTCGACACCGAAAGCATCCAGATCATCGGCGACGCGCTGTGGATCGGCGACGAGTTCGGCCCCTTCCTCATCAAGGCCGACCTGAAGGGCCGCGTGCTGGCCGTGTTCGACACGCAGGTTGACGGCAAGACCGTGCGCTCGCCCGACAACCCCGCCGTCACCACCCCGGGCAGCCCGGCCGAGTCCGTCGCCTTCCAGGTCCGCCGCTCCAAGGGGTTCGAGGGCATGGCCGCGTCGAAGGATGGCCGGTTCCTCTACGCCCTGCTGGAAGGGCCGCTGTGGAACGCCGACGCGAAGGCCTTCGAGAAGACCGCCGAAGGCAAGGATACCCTGCGCATCCTTGAGTTCGACGCGGCGAAGGAGGCATGGACCGGCCGGTCCTGGCAGTACGCGCTGGAGCAGGCCGGCAACGCCATCGGCGACTTCAACATGATCGACGGCACGACCGGCCTGATCATCGAGCGCGACAACGGCGAGGGAACGGCCGACAAGGCCTGCGCCCAGGACCAGCCGACGGCCAACTGCTTCTCCAGCGTCGCCGCCTTCAAGCGGGTCTACAAGGTCGAGCTGACCGACGCCAACGCCGGCGGCCCGGTGCGTAAGATCGGCTACATCGACCTGATGCGCATCGCCGACCCGGACAAGAAGGCGCGCAAGCCGCTGACCAACGGCGTCCTGACCTTCCC
The DNA here is from genome assembly GCA_023413605.1 of Pseudomonadota bacterium. Taxonomy (GTDB): domain Bacteria; phylum Pseudomonadota; class Alphaproteobacteria; order Azospirillales; family Azospirillaceae; genus Azospirillum. The sequence continues at coordinate 3,217 of JAEZPL010000589.1, read as the reverse complement.
GTTCTTCACCATCGAGAATGTGGACGTGGTGGACGGCCAGCACATCGTGGTCGGCAACGACAACAACCTGCCCTTCTCCAGCAGCCGCGAGCCCAACGTCGCGGACGACAACGAACTGGTCCTGCTGAACGTCGAGGCGCTGCTGAAGGCCAAGTAAGGGTGCAAGCGCGGCGGGGGCGTGCGACGCGTTCCCGCCGTTTCCATACAGTCCTGTATTGAAACCGGGTGTCCGGCTGCGCTACCGTCCTTGGTGAGGATCCGCGACGGGAGCCGCCAGTTGACCGCCGACCGCTATTCGTTGTTCGCCCTGTTGCGCCAGGGCCTGAAGGGCCACACCGGCTGGGCGCCGGCCTGGCGCGAGCCGGAGCCGAAGCCGGCCTACGACGTCGTCATCGTGGGCGGCGGCGGGCATGGGCTGGCCACCGCCTATTACCTCGCCAAGGAACACGGCGTCCGCAACGTGGCGGTGCTGGAGAAGGGCTGGCTGGGCGGCGGCAACACCGGCCGCAACACGCAGATCGTGCGGTCCAACTACCTGTATCCGGAGAGCGCGGCCTTCTACGAGCTGTCGCTGAAGCTGTACGAGACGCTCTCCCGCGACCTGAACTACAACGTGATGCTCAGCCAGTGCGGCATCATCACGCTCGCCCACAGCCGGCACGACATGGAGTCGGTCGCCCGCTGGGCCAACGCCATGATCGTCAACGGCATCGACGCGGAGATGCTGACGCGCGATCAGGTGCGGGCGCTGGTTCCGGCCATGAACTGGGGGCCGGACGCGCGCTATCCCGTCCATGGCGGCTTCATCCAGCGGCGCGCCGGCATGGCGCGGCACGACGCCGTGGCCTGGGGCTACGCCCGCGCCGCCGACCGGCTGGGCGTGGACATCATCCAGAACTGCGAGGTCACCGGCTTCCGCATGGAAAACGGGCGGGTGACGGGCGTCGACACCACGCGCGGGCTGATCCGGGCGGGGAAGGTCGGGTTGGCCGTGGCCGGCCATTCCGGCGTGCTGGCGGAACTGGCCGGGTTCCGGCTGCCCATCGTCAGCTACGCCCTTCAGGCCATGGTGTCGGAGCCGATCAAGCCGGTGCTCGACACCGTCGTGCTGTCGCCGGCCACCGGCGTCTACGTCAGCCAGTCGCCGAAGGGGGAGATGGTGGTGGGCGGCGCGCTCGACCTGTTCCCCAGCTACGCCCAGCGCGGCAGCTTCCGCACGACGGAGGAGGTGGTGGCGGGCTTCTGCGAGATGTTCCCCGGTCTGCGCCGCCTGCGGATGATGCGGCAGTGGGCGGGCATCAACGACGTGGTGCACGACAGCAGCCCCATCATCGGCCCGGCGCCGGTGGAGGGCATGTACCTGAACTGCGGCTGGGGCACCGGCGGGTTCAAGGCGATCCCGGCCGGCGGTTTCACCTTCGCGCATCTGCTGGCGACCGGGCAGTCGCACCCGCTGACCACCGGCTTCGGCCTGGACCGCTTCACGTCGGGCCGGATGATCGACGAAGCCGCCGCCGCCGGCATCGCACATTGAGGATGGAACCCACGCGATGATGCAGATTTCCTGCCCCTGGTGCGGCCCGCGCGACGAGGCGGAATTCCAGTGCGGCGGCCAGACCCACATCGTCCGCCCCGGCCTGGATGTCTCCGACGCCGAATGGGGCCGCTACCTGTTCGAGCGCGACAACCCCAAGGGCCTGCATTTCGAACGCTGGCTGCACCGCATGGGCTGTCAGCAGTGGTTCAACGTCGCCCGCGACACCGTCACCCACGAGATCAAGGCGGTCTACCGCATGACCGATCCGAAGCCTGAGGTGAAGGCATGAGCGCCGCCTTCCGCCGCCTGCCTGCGGGCGGTCGCATCGACCGCGCCGACGCCCGTCCCTTCACCTTCAACGGGCGCGGCCTGACCGGCTGCGCCGGCGACACGCTGGCCTCGGCCCTGCTGGCGAACGACGTGCGGCTGGTCGGGCGCAGCTTCAAGCTGCACCGCCCGCGCGGCCTGTTCGCCGCCGGGGTGGAGGAGCCGAACGGCATCGTCACCGTTGGCCGGGGCGCCCAGGCCGAGCCGAACCTGAAGGCCACGCTGGTCGAGTTGTACGACGGGCTGGAGGCCGCCAGCGTCAACGTCTGGCCCTCGCCGGAATTCGATCTGGCCGGCATCGCCGGTTCGCTGTTCGGGCGCTTCCTGCCCGGCGGCTTCTACTACAAGACCTTCCTCTGGCCGCGCTGGCAGACGTGGGAACCCTTCATCCGCCGCGCCGCCGGCCTGGGCGAGGCCCCGCGGGAGCCGGATCCGGAAACCTACGAGCACACCCACGCCCATTGCGACGTGCTGGTGGCCGGCGGCGGCCCCGCCGGTCTGGCGGCGGCGCTGGCTGCGGGCCGCGCCGGGGCGCGGGTGATCCTGGCGGACATGGACCGGGAGTTCGGCGGCTCGCTGCTCTGGGAAGCGGCGGAGATCGACGGGCGGCCCGGCGCCGACTGGGTGCGGGCGGCTCTGGCCGAACTGGCTGCGATGCCGGACGTCACGCTGCTGCCGCGCACCACCGTGTTCGGCGCCTACGACCACGGCTTCTTCGCCGCCGTGGAGCGGGTGCAGGAGCATGTGCCGCACCGGCTGCGCAGCGGCCCGCGGCAGCGGCTGTGGAAAATCCGCGCAACGCAGGCCGTCTACGCGCAGGGCGCGCTGGAACGGCCCGTGGCCTTCGCCAACAACGACCGGCCGGGCGTCATGCTGGCCGGCGCGGTGCGCGCCTACGCCAACCGGTTCGCCGTGGCGCCGGCCGGCCGGGTCGTGATTTTCACCGCCAACGACGCTGGCTACGCGACGGCGCTGGATCTCGCGGATCTCGGCGTCACGGTGTCGGCTGTCCTCGACGCCCGACCGGAGGCAGCCGGCCCGCTGGCCGATCTCGCGCGCCGGAAGGGTCTGCGCGTCCGTGCCAACGCGGCGGTGGCGAACACCCACGGGCGCCCGTGGATCGAGGCCATCGACGTGGTGCCGGCTTCCGGAACGGGCGGGGCGGAGCGGATGCCCTGCGACCTGCTGGCGGTGTCGGGCGGCTGGACACCCACCGTCCATCTCTGGGCGCAGTCCGGTGGAAAGCTGGATTGGAGCGACGAGGCCGTCGCCTTTCTGCCCGGCTCTGGGCCGGGCTTCCTGCGCATGGCCGGTGCCGCCGCCGGCCGGGCCGACACCGCCGCGGCGCTGGAC
>JAEZPL010000494.1 GCA_023413605.1 Pseudomonadota bacterium | reverse complement strand
GCCCTCGGTCGAGCAGGCGCTGGCGGCCGGCCGCCTGATCCTGGTGGCGGAGGATCATCCGACCAACCGGCAGGTCATCCAGCGCCAACTGACCCTGCTCGGCCACGCGGCGGACGTGGCGGAGGATGGCACCCAGGCTCTGGAACGGTGGCGCGAACGTCCCTACGCCCTCCTGCTGACCGATTGCCAGATGCCGGAGATGGACGGTTTCGAGCTGACCCACGCCATCCGCGCGGAGGAGGCCGCGACCGGCCGTCCGCGCTTGCCCATCGTCGCCATCACCGCCAACGCCATGGAGGGGGAGGCGCAGAAATGTCTGGCCGCCGGCATGGACGCCAGCATTTCCAAGCCGTTGGAGATCGGGCAGCTGCGCCGTGTGCTGGAGCGTTACCTGCCGTCGCCGGAGCCGCTGGAGGGCCGTGCGGCCGATGTCTCCCCCCCGGCGGCGCAGCCGCCCATCGCACGTCCAACGGTGCAGCCGCCCATCGCACGCCTAACGGCGCTGCCGCCCGCCGAACCCGCCGCTGAGGCTCCGCCCATCGAACTGGGCGCGCTGACCAGCCTGTTCGACGGCGACACGGCATTCGTCGGGCAGCTGCTGGAAGAGTTCATCACCTCCAACACCGTGACGCAGAATCGGCTGGCCAAGGCCTGCGCCGCGCAGGAGTGGGAGGAGGTGCGGCAGGCCGCCCACAAGCTTGCCGGGTCCTCGCGGACGGTCGGCGCCCGCGACCTTGCGGCGGTGGGCGACGCCATCGAACTGGCCTGCGTCGACCGGCGGTTCGACCGGATCGAGGATCTCGTCGTGCGCACCGGCGGCGAGCTGGAACGCGTCGCCAGCTTCATCCAAGGCTTGGCTTAGGTCCGCCCTTGACTTAGCCACCCTTTTTGGGTCCGCCGCAGCCGGAGCCCTGGGGTCAGGCCGCCAGGGGGCGCATCCCCCGTTCCTGGACCAGACCGGTGAAGCGCTGTTCGAACGCGGCGCGGTCTCCGTCGGCCAGTTCGAACCGCACGTGGCAGTGGCTCTGCTCGGCATCGATGACGCGGACGGGCAGCGGCACGGCAAGGCCGTCGATGTGCAGCGATCCCCGGGCCCCGACCACCGAGCCGGCCCATCCTTCCAATGCCGCGCCGCCGGTGGACAGGTTCAGCAGCCGGCAGTTCCGGGTACCGGCCGGGGTTTCCACCCGCGCCTGCAGGTTGGCCTCGTAGCGGGTGTCCTGGCGGCGGTCCACCTCGGTCATGGAGGTGCGGACGACGCGGACCAGGATGCTCCGCAGGTCGTCGATGCTGTGGGACACCTCGTCGGCGATGGTCCTCACGTCGGCGGCGCGGTCGCCGGTGGAGCCGGCTTCGCGGGACACCTCGGCGATGCGGCGGGACACCTCCTGCGCGGCGCCGGCGGTCTCGTTGACGTTGCGGCTGATCTCCTGCGTGGCGGCGGCCTGCTCCTCCATGGCCGAGGCGATGGCGGTGGCGACCTCGTCCACTTCGGTGATGCTGCCGGTGATGCGGGCGACGGCGGCGACGGCGCTGTCGGTCACCGACTGGATCTCGGCGATCTGCCGGGCGATGTCTTCCGTCGCCTTGCCGGTCTGGTTGGCGAGGCTTTTGACCTCCGACGCCACGACGGCGAACCCCTTGCCGGCCTCGCCGGCGCGGGCGGCCTCGATCGTGGCGTTCAGCGCCAGCAGGTTGGTCTGGCTGGCGATGTTCCGGATCAGCAGGGCGACGTCGCCGATGCGGGTCACCGCGTTGTGCAGGGACTGGATCGTCTCGCGGGCGTGATCGCCGGTCTCGACGGCACGGCGGGTGATGGAACCGGCCTGATCGACCTGCGTGCCGATCTCGCGGATGGAAGCCGACAGCTCTTCGGTGGCGGACGCCACGGTCTGCGCGTTGCGCAGGGCCTGTTCGGCCGCCGCGGCAACGGACTGGCTGTTCATGCCGACCGCCCCGGCCGACAGCGCCATGGCGCCGGCGTTCTCACCCATGCGCTGGGTGCGCTCGGCCACCTTGTCGACCGCGATGCGGGTCTCGCGCTCCACAGTGCCGGCCATGGCCTCCAGGGCGGCGCGCTTGGCGGCCTCGGCCTCTTCGCGCTGGCGCTCCTGCTCGGCGCGCATCCGCAGGTTCTCCAGGCCGTTGTCCTTGAACACCCCGACCGCGCGGGCCATCTGGCCGATTTCGTCCCGCTGGTCGGCGCCGGGCACGGCCACCGTGTAGTCGCCGCCGGCCATCCGGTTCATGACGGCGGTCAGGCGGCCGACCGGCCGGACCACGCGCCGGATGACGATCGCGATGCCGAACAGAGCCATGACGGCGCCCGCCGCCAGCATCCCCCAGCCGGTCAGGCGGGCGGTGCCGAATTCCTTCTGCGCGTCGGCGTATCGGGCGCCGGCCTGTTGCACCTGCAGGTCGATCAGCAGGCCGATGCGGTCGGTGACGGGATCGATGGTCTGGTACAGATCGTTCCGGACGAAGCTGTCCAGTGCCGCGGCATCCTTGCCGCCGAGGACGCGCAGCAGCCGATCCACCGACTGGTCGGCCTTGACCATCTGCGGCTTGATCTGGTTGACGAGCGTCAGCTCCTCGGGGTCGAGTTCTGTGGCGAGGTAGGCTTGCCAGCGCGACGCGATGTCACCCTTCGCCTTCTGCACGGAGGCGAGGCTTTCCTCCCACGTGAAGTTCCCGTTCCGCGCCTTGTGGGACGCGTCCACGATGAAGACGGCGTAGGCGTCGGAGATGATCTTCAGGTCGCGCAGGGGGACGACGCGCTCCTGATACACCGTCTGCAGCCCGTGGTTGGCGGATTGAAGCGCTCCCAGGCCGATCAGAACGTTCAAGGCAAGCAGGCCGCTGAGGCATGACAGGACGGACAGTAGAACCACCTTGATGGTGAACCGCATTGCGCTCTCCCGTGGGGACGGCGGCTTCGGGCCGCACTGGTGTGGTGTCGCCGCTGTGCCGGCGGCATGATTTCTTAAAAAGTTAATAAAAATTTATCTATTAACGCGCGCGAGCGTCACCGAACACATAGGCAAACACATGCGGTGTGTTTCAGGGTGTCAGCGCGGTGGGGAGGGCGTCAGTGAATCTTGACCTCGTTCCCCGTGTCCTTGCGATAGATGTGGACGTGGTAGGCGGCCATCGGGTTGGACCGGACATAATCCAGCAACCGACGCTCCATGTCCGGGGTCGCGTTGCGGATCAGCATCTGCCAGGACGGCTCCATGGTCGCGCGCCGGGTCTCGTTGTGCGGCAGCATGATGAAGCCGGCCCATTCGGGGTGGAAATCGGCCAGATAGCTTTCCGCATAGTGCCGCATCATGGCGGCGTCGTTGACGTTCACGGACCGCATGTTTTCGAAGCAGACACGAAGCAGCATGGCCTGTCCCCCAGTTGCGCATCCCGACTGGAGATCGCCCCAGGGGAAACGTCAATGGGAGAATTATGGGTGCGGCGGGGTGGGGAAACCATTGAACGAAGGAAGTGGCCCCTAGCCGAAAGGGAAAAGAAAACCCCTTCTCCGGAACCGGAGAAGGGGGCTTCAGTCTTGGCGGATAGGAGAGGGACCCGGCCATCGGGCATTTGGCGAAAGCCTTACGCCCGCGCAGCGGTCCTCAGCCGAACTTATAACTGATGCCGTAACCGCCGCGCGGGTAGTCCCACTGAATATTTTCCTTGTCCTGGCAGATCACGCGGCAGGTGCCGCATTCCAGGCAGCCGTCGGTGACCAGCGTCACGGCGCCGGCGTCGTTCTTCGCGTAGCAGGCCGCCGGGCAGCAGACGGTGCAGGCCTGCGCCGCGCAGGTCTTGCAGACATCCTCGTTGCGGATGCGGATGTGCGGGTGACTTTCGTCGACGATGTAACGGTTCTGGTACAGCTTCTCTTCGATCTTGACGATGATGCTCATCGCACGGCCCTCACCAGCTTGATTGCGTCGCCGACCAGCCCCAGGACGGAGCGCTTTTTGACGAAGGACTTCATGATCTCCTTCTCCTTCGTGCGCTTGTCCACGCTGTCCACGGTAAACCAGCTGTGCGCCGCCGCCGTCAGCGTGTCGGGATAGGCGCCGAAGAACTGCTTGTTCCCGTGCATGATGCCCGGCAGGTTCCGGTACTTCTTCAAATCCTTCATGACGAAGCTGTCGTCCAGCTTGGCCTTGTATGCGGCGAGGTTGGCGGCGTTGCAGGGTTTGCCCGCCTTCTTCAGCGCGACCACCGTCTCCGCCGCCATGCGGCCCGACGCCATGGCGAGGTTGGAGCCCTCGCGGTGGGCGGCGTTGTTGAAATGGGCGGCGTCGCCGACCACCATCCACCCGTCGCCGTAGAGCTGCGGCACCGCCTTGTAGCCACCCTCCGGGATCATGTGGGCGGCGTATTCCTTCATCTCGGCGCCCTCGATCAGGGGCTTGATGACGGGGTGGTTCTTCAGATCCTCCAGCATCCGGTAAGGCGGGCAGGCGCCCTGCTTGAAGTCTGAGATCAGGCAGCCGATGCCGATCGTCAGCGATTCCTTGTTGGTGTAAAGGAAGGCCGTGCCGACCATGCCCTTGGTCACCTTGCCCATGATCTCGATGACCACGCCTTCGTCGCCCTTCAGGCCGAAGCGCTGCTGGATCAGGTCGGGATCGATGAACAGGATTTCCTTGACCGCCAGCGCCACGTTCTCCGGCGCCACCTCCGTCTGGTAGCCGGCGCGCTTGGCGAGCAGGGCGTTCACGCCGTCCGCCATGATGACCACGTCGGCCAGGATCTCCCCGCCCTCGCGGTCGGTGCGCACGCCGATGACCTTGCCGGCCGCGTCGCGGATCAGCTCCGTCACCGTGGTCTCGCAGATCTGCAGGCCGCCGGCGGCGCGGATCTTCTCACTGAACCACTTGTCGATGTTGGCGCGGATGATGGTGTAGCGGTTGGGCGCCTCGCTGTTGAAGGCGTCCGAGCGGTAGTTGGTGCCGACGTAGCTGTCGTCGCCCAGCAGCCAGATGCGCTGTTCGATGATGTGGCGCTCGGTCGGGCAGTCCTCCCGGAAATCCGGGATGATCTTCTCAAGCTCCGCGGCGTACATGATGCCGCCCTGAACGTTCTTGGCCCCCGGATACTCTCCGCGCTCGAGCTGGAGCACGTTGAGACCCTGTGAGGCCAGCGTGTAGGTCGCCGCGTTGCCGGACGGGCCGGCCCCGATGACGATGGCGTCGAACTTTTCGACCATGTCCGTGTGGCTCCTTTTCGTCCGTAGAGGTCAGCCGGCCAGACGGTTGACCGACAGGCGCCGGCCGAAGGCGTCGGTCAGGGCCGGCAGGATCGTCAGCGCGTCGCCGACCAGCCCCAGATGGGCGAAGTCGAAGATCGGCGCGTTCGGGTCGGTGTTGATGGCCAGGATCAGGTCGGACTTTTCCATGCCGACCCGGTGCTGGATGGCGCCGGAGACGCCGGCCGCGATGTACAGCTTCGGGCGGACCGTCTTGCCGGTCTGCCCGACCTGCCGGTCGAAGCTGGTCCAGCCCGCCTGCACCAGAGGTCGCGTCACCCCGACCTCCGCCCCCAGCATGCGGGCGAGGTCGAAGGCCAGCGTCAGGTTCTCCGGCTTGCCCAGCCCCTTGCCGGCCGCGACGATGATGTCGGCGTAGGCCAGCTGGGCCTCCGTCTGCGCCCGGTCGGCGATGAAGTTCAGCACCTTGGTGACCACGTCCTCCTCGCGAAGGTTCGGGAACACCGCCACCACGCGGCCGGTGCGGGCGCCGTCGCGTTCCGGCATGGACATGACGCGCGGCCGCACGGTGGCCATCTGCGGCCGGTAGGCCAGCGTCTGGATGGTGCACAGCAGGGTGCCGCCGAAGGTCGGCCGCGTCGCCGTCAGCGAGCGGTTCTCCATGTGGATGTCGAGTTCGGTGCAGTCGGCGGTCAGGCCGGTCGCCAGCGTGGTGGCGATGGCCCCCGCGAGGTCCCGGCCCAGCGTGGTGGCGCCCAGCAGCACGATCTCCGGCTTGTAGGTGTTGACCACGTCGGTCATCACCCGGCAGTAGGGATCTGTGCGGTATTCGGCCAGGACAGGGTCGGCGACTTTGTAGACGACGTCGGCGCCGTAGGTGAAGGCGTCGGCGCAGATGGCGTTGAGCGCCGGGCCGTCGGCGCCCAGCACCACGGCGCCGACCTCCACCCCCAGCTTGTCGGCCAGCTTGCGGGCCTCGCCCACCAGTTCCCACGACACGGAATGGACCGCGCCGCGCTCCTGCTCCACGATCACCCAGATGCCCTTGTATTCCTTCAGGTGCTCGGGGAGCTGGAACTTGCGCCCCTGCGGCTTGCTTGGTTCGCTCATCGGTGGTTGCTCCGGCGAAGAAAGGGTTGGGGGCGGCCAATCACAGCCCAAAGGCGGATCACAGCCCGGCGGCGGCGCGGGAGAGCAGATCGTCGGCGAGTTTCGGCTGGGCGCCGAGGATCGCCTCCACCGCGGCGGCGGCCAGGGCGTCGGGGGTGGCGGTTTCGGTTCCGCTTTCCAAGGCGATCATCTTGGCGCGCTCGGCGCGGGGCTTCGGCACGAAGACCTTCGACACCACGGTGGGGGAGCCCTTCAGCCCGACCTTCGTCTCGTCGGCGCCGGTGGTGTCCTTGCTCCAGGTCCGCAGCGGATAACGCGCGGCGCGGAACATGTCGTCCATCTTGCCGAAGCGGATGCTGTTCGTGCCTTCCAGCATGGTGATCATGCAGGGCAGGGCCGTCTTCATCACCTGCACGCCGCCTTCCGCGCGGCGGTGCACGACGATTTCCCTGGCCTTCTCGTCGATCGATTCGATCTTCGCGATGTAGGTCAGCTGCTGGAACCCCAGCCGCGTGGCGATGCCGGGGCCGACCTGGGCCGTGTCGCCGTCCACCGTCTGCTTGCCGCAGAAGACCAGATCGACCGGCTCCTCCTCCGACAGCTTCCGGATGGCGGAGGTCAGGGCGTAGGAGGTCGCCAGCGTGTCCGAGCCCGCGAACTTGCGGTCGGTCAGCAGCACCGCGTCGTCCGCCCCCAGCGACAGCGCCTTGCGCAGCGAGGTCTCCGCCATCGGCGGCCCCATGGTCAGCACGGTGACGCGCGCCCCCACCCGGTCCTTGATCCGAAGCGCCTCCTCCAACGAGAAGAGGTCGAAGGGGTTGATGATGGCCGGGACACCCTGACGCATGATCGTGTTCGTCACGGGGTGGATGCGAATCTGGGCGCTGTCGGGCACCTGCTTGATACAGACAACGATGTGCATCCCGCTCTCCTTGCTGTCCGCCGCCCGTCCAGCGGAGCGGCGCCGGTCTTTTCAGCAAGCGGCGTGCCAGGACTGTGCGGGTGCGGTAAGCCATTGATATGGCTGTGATTGTTCCTGCCGTGGGGCATTGTCGGAAAGGCGACAAACGGCCGGCCTGTCGCCTTCGCTACAGGAGCGGCAACAGGGACACTGGCCGTGCCGCAGGGTGACCGTGTAGGCTGTCGGCCCATCATGTCCGTCGCCACTCTTCTCCCCGATGCGCTCCGTCTGCACCAGTCCGGCCAGTTGGCCGCGGCGGCGGAGGCTTACGCCCGCGTGCTGGAGGCGGAACCCCTGCACCCCGACGCGCTGCACCTGCTGGGGGTGGTGCGGGCGCAAGGTGGACGGGCGTTCGATTCGGTGGCGCTGATCGCGCAGGCCGCGGCGCTCAACCCGGCTTCGGCGGTCTACCGGGCCAATCTGGTGAAGGCCGCGCGGGGGGCGGACGGGACTGCCGTCGGGACGGGACTGCTCCGGGCCGGTGACGCCCTGTTCGACCATGGAAAGCCGGGACCGGCGGCGGCCTGCTACCGCGCCACCGTCGCCTTCCGACCGTGTGACCCGGTGGCCTGGAGCAATCTGGCGCTGGCCTTGAGGGACAGCGGGCGCGCGGTGGAAGCGCTGGCGCCGATGCGTCGGGCGGCGGCGCTCGACCCCGGCGACCGGCGGATCGCCGCGTTGCTCGCGGGGCTGCATCTGGCATTGAAGGATCCGCCGGCGGCCGAGGCGGTGCTCCGCCGGTTGGTGGAGGGCGATCCCGGTGATCCGGTGGCCCGTCTCGGCCTCGCCGACGCCATCAAATGCCAGGGCCGGTTCGAGGAGGCCATCGCGCACTACCGCAGCGCGCTCGCGCTCGCGCCCGCCGACGCGGCCGCACATTTCAACTTGGCCGTAACGTCGAGCGACCTTGCCCGGCTTGAGCCGGGGATCGCAGGATTCCGCCGCACCGTGGCACTGTCGCCGGGGCACGCGGAGGCGCGCTTCAACCTCAGTTGCCAGCTTCTGATGGCGGGCGCCTGGGAGGAGGGGTGGCGGGAGTTCGAATGGCGGCTTCAGCGGGATTACAGCGTTCCCGACCATGGGCGCCCGCGCTGGACGGGAGAACCGCTGGAGGGCCGACGCATCCTCCTGTACGCGGAACAGGGCCATGGCGACGGCATCCAGTTCATCCGCTATGCCCCGCTGGTCGCCGCGCGCGGCGGGCGTGTCCTGGTGGAATGCTTGGCGCCGTTGCGGTCGCTGTTCGCGACCGTGGAGGGGGTGGAGAGCGTCCATCCGCTGGGCGAGGTCCCGGATTTCGACCTGTATTGCCCGCTGATGAGCCTGCCGATGATCTTCGGCACGGTGCCGGAGACCCTGCCAGCACGGGTTCCCTATGTTCACCCCGCCCCGGCGCGGGTGGCGCACTGGCGGGAATCGATCGGGTGTGCATCCGTGGAGGGCGGCGATGCCCTGCGCGTCGGCATCGTCTGGGCGGGCAATCCGCAATACCGCGGCGACCATCTGCGTTCGCCCGGACTACCGGCGCTGCTGCCGCTGCTCCAGGTGCCGGGGGTGCGTTTCTTCGGCCTTCAGTTCCGCGACGGGCGCGCCGACCTCGCCCGCGTGCCGCTGCCCGCCGGCTTTACCGACCTGGGCGAGCGGATGACCGACTTCGCCGACACGGCCGCCGTCATGGCGAATCTGGATTTGGTGATCGTCTCCTGCACGGCGTCGGCCCATCTGGCCGGTGCGCTGGGTGTGCCAGTGTGGGTGCTGCTGGCCTACGC
>JAEZPL010000487.1 GCA_023413605.1 Pseudomonadota bacterium | reverse complement strand
CCCTCGCGGATGGCGTCCTCGCCGGCCCGCTTGCTGGCCGCGTAGTCCGACAGATGGGGCTCCCGCGCCGCGAGCGAGGACACGTGGACGAGCCGCGCGGCGGGCGCCTCGGCGGCCACCGCCGCCGCGAGGCGGGCGCTGCCGTCCCGGTTGACCGCCATGAAGCCGGCGCGCGAGCGCGCCTTGATCAGGCCGGCCAGATGCACCACGGCGTCCGCGCCGCGCACGAGGCGGCGCAGCGCGCCGTCGTCCGCGAGGTCGCCGAACACCAGTTCCAGCTCATGGTCGGGGCAGGGCCAGTGGGCGGCGCTGCGCCGGACGAGCAGGCGGACCTGCCAGCCCTGCCGGGCCAGGGCGGCGGCAACGGCGCGGCCCAGGAAGCCGGTGCCGCCGGTGACCGCCGCGACCCGTGTCACAGCCCCTCTCCGAACGCGCCGTTCAGGAACATCTGGCGCGCCCGGCTGCGGCTGAGCTTGCCGGAGGAGGTCTGCGGCAGGCTGTGCGGCGGGACGAGCAGGATCCGCGCCTCCGCCCCGTGCTCCGCCCGCAGGGTGCCGGCGACGGAGGCCTTCAGCGCCTGCCGCGCCTCCGGATCCGGCGTGCGGCAGTGGACGAGCACGACGATGCGCTCCGCCTCTCCCTGGTCGACGGAGAAGGCGGCCACGTCGCCGCTGCGCAGCCCGCTGACGCGCTCGGCGCTCCATTCCAGGTCCTGCGGCCAGATGTTGCGGCCGTTGACGATGATCAGGTCCTTGGCGCGCCCGGTGATCACCAGGGCCTCGCCGACCCGGTAGCCGAGGTCGCCGGTGTCGAGCCAGCCGTCCGCCGACAGGCTCCGCGCGGTGTCCTCCGGCTGGTCGAAATAGCCGGTCATCAGGCTCGGCCCACGGACGAACAGGCGCCCCAGACGGCGTTCGCCCAGGATGGTTCCGTCGGGGTCGCGGATCTCGACCGCGTGCTCCGGCAGGGGCGGGCCGCACAGGACGAAATCGCGCGCGCGGGCGTCGGCCGACTGCGGGGCGACCGCTTGGCCCTGGTCCTCCAGCACGTCCATGTCCACGCGGTCGACTTCCACGCCCGTGTTCAGGGGCGCGAAGCTGACCGCCAGGGTGGTCTCGGCCATCCCGTAGCTCGGCACGAAGGCGCGCCGGTCGAAGCCGCTGGCAGCGAAGGTCTCCGCGAAGCTGGCCAGGATGTGCGGGCGGATCATGTCGCCGCCGATGCCCGCCCCGCGCCAGGAGGACAGGTCCAGCCCCTCCGGCCGGCTCAGGGTCGCGCGGCGCGCGCACAGCTCGTAGCCGAAGCTCGGGCTGTAGGACAGCGTGCCGCGGTTGCGCGAGATCAGCGACAGCCACGTCAGCGGCCGGCGGGCGAACTCGTGCGTCGGCATGAAGTCGACGGAGACCTGGGCGGTGAGCGGCGCCAGCAGGAAGCCGACCAGGCCCATGTCGTGGTAGAAGGGCAGCCAGGACACGCCGCGGTCCCCTTCGGCGATCCGCAGGCCGTGCTCCACGATCGCCCGCGCGTTCGCCATGAAGGAGCGGTGCGTCACCGTGATGCCCGACGGGAAGCGCGTGCTGCCCGAGGAGAATTGGAGATAGGCGACGTCCTCCGCGCCGACCGCGGGCAGGTCGATCCCCGTTTCCGCGAACCGGTCGAGCACGCCCAGGTCGCCGACGGCGCGCAGCCCCAGCCCCTCCGCCGCTTCCGCGACCCAGCCGACCAGGCCGGCCGGGGCGAACAGGCCGGACACCCGCGCCGCACCCAGCATGCCGCGGATGTGGCTGACATACCCTTCGCGCCCGCCGAAGGCGACGGGCAGGGGCATCGGCACCGGCGCGATGCCGGCGTAGGCGCAGGCGAAGAAGGCGCGCACGAAGTCGCCGCCGGTCTCCGGGTTCTGGGCGATCCGCTCGCCGGGCTCGAAGCCGGCGGCCAGCAGGCGCCGGGCCAGCGACAGGGCCTGGGTGCGCAGGTCGCGGTAGGTCAGGGCTTCCAGAAGCTGCCCGTTCCCGGAATAGAAGTTCAGGCCGCGTTCGCTGTCGGCCGCATAGTCCAGCGCTTCGGTCAGCGTGGCGAAGGTCGCCTTGCGCAGCGGCAAGGAGCAGGTGGACGGGGTAGGGGACGGCATCATCGCGATCTTCAGCCCACCTTCTGGCGAAGGGCTTGGAGCAGGCCTTCCACCTTCCCGCCGTTCTGCTGGATGACGGAGGCGAATTCCTGCCGCTGGGTCACGCCCATGCTGACGCCTTCGACCACCACGTCGATGATCTTGTGCTGCCCGTCGCGCCGCCGGACGCGCCAATCCAGACTGATGGGCGGCCCGTTGGGGCGGACGATCTGGGTGCCGACTATGCTGTCGGTATCGCTTTCCTTCCGGACGCTGGTCATCTTGAAGGTCTCGCCCGAATATTCCAGGAAGCGGCCGGCGTAGGTCTGGATGATCAGCCGTTCGAACAGGCGCTGATAGTCTGCCTGCTGCTGTTCCGTCGCCTGATTCCAGAAGCGGCCCAGCACCCAGCGCCCGATGTAGGGGACGTCGAAGCCCTTGTGCAGCAGGGACTGGAACCGCCGGAGTGCCTGTTCCCGCGGCAGGCTCCTGTCGGAGAAGGTGCGGACGGCCTCTTCGCCCAGGCTTTGAACGAACACGCCAGCCTCTGGAGCGCCCGACTGGGCAAGGGCCGGGCCGGACGTCCAGACGCCTGCCGCGATCAACGCGACCGATGCAAGGAATTGGCGGCGTATCAACATGCAAACTTTTCCCGCTCTTACAAATTCGCACGGGCCGAGGTCAAACGGTGTGAAGCATCCGGAGTTTCCCCGCTGATTGCCCGATAACGGCACTCAACGCAGACCGGCGGCAGAACGCCGCCGGCATACCCATCCAGCTGTTCAGGACGTGTGCGTGCTTTGGGAAGGACCCGGATTGCGCAAGGAAGATTCCGGCCACCGTCGCCGCGGCTCTCACCGCCACGGCTGGTCTTCGGCCGGTGCTGGCCTTGCGCCTGGTCTGTTCGGGCTTAACCCTGTTCAGGCACCGCGGTTCTCCATTGCGTGCTCGGCTCATCCGAATGTATCGTTGCCGTCAACGTAACGTAATGGACGTTACACTACAATAGGAGTGATTCCGGCATATCGCCGTGGGATGCCGTGGTCATAGAACATTCCGGTAAGCATCCCAGGGGCCTCGCGCGACGACACTCCGCACATGGTTGAAGGCAGCGCCGATGTCCAGGCGCCTTTCGGCCGTGAGGCTTCAAATTTTCTTGAGGCGATTCCGGCACAGGCAGGCCGATGAGTTCCGAGTTTTCGAAAACCGTGTTGGCCCTGCCGCAACGAACCGGGTGGTTCAGCGACGGCCGGCTGAAGAAGCTGTTCGCCAACGCCGGCATCCTGCTGGGCGGCAAGGGGCTGAACGCCGTGTTCAGCCTCGGCGCCCTCGCCGTGGCCGCGCGCGCGCTGGGGACGGAGGCGTTCGGCGCGCTGATCCTGATCCACACCTTCGCCCAGGCGATGGGGGAGATCGCCAAGTTCCAGTCCTGGCAGGCGGTGCTGCGCTATGGCACCCCCGCCGTGATGGAGGGGCGCACGAGAGACTTCCAGCGCCTTCTGCGCTTCACCGTCGCGCTGGACGGGCTGAGCGCCGTCGTCGGCACGCTTCTGTCCATGGCGCTGGCCTGGGTGGTGGCGCCCTATCTCGGCTGGCCGGCGGACCTGATGCCGGCCGTCATGCTGTACGCCACGTCGATGCTGTTCATGGTGACCGCCACGCCCACGGGCGTGCTGCGGCTGGTGGACCGGTTCGACCTGCTGTCCGTGCAGGGCAGCCTGGGCAACGTGGTGCGGCTGCTGGCCGGCGGGCTGGTCTGGCTGTGCGGCGGCGGAATCGGCTGGTTCCTGGCCGCCTGGTATCTGGGCACGGCGGTGGCCGGCATCGCCCTGATCCATTTCGGCTGGCGGGAACTGAAGACGCGCGGCCTGCTGGACGGCTTCCGCTGGCGCGGGGGCGGCTGGACCGCGGGTTTTCCCGGCATCTGGTCCTTCGTCTGGTCCACCAACCTGAACACCACGCTGGAACTGGCCTTCACGCACGTCAGCACGCTGATCGTCGGCTGGCTGCTCGGCCCGGCGGAGGCCGCTCTGTTCCGCGTGGCGCGCCAGATCGGGGAGGCGCTGGCGAAGCCGGCCAAGCTGCTGGTCCCGGCCATCTATCCGGAACTGGCCAAGCTGTGCGCGGGCGGGGAGCACCACATCATGCGCGCCCTGGTCCAGCGCTCCGCCCTGATGGCGGCCGGCGGGGCCAGCCTGAGCCTCGCGCTGGCGTGGCTGGGCGGCGAATGGCTGCTGGGGCTGGTGCTCGGGCCCGACTTCGTGGCCGCGTATCCGGTCATGCTGTGGCTCGTCGCGTCGGCGGTGGTCTCCATCGCCGCCTTCCCTCTGGAACCCGTGCTGATCAGCGGCGGGGAGGCGGGGGCCGCGGTGCGCGCACGGCTGTGGAGTTCGGCGGCCTATCTGCCGGTGCTGCTGCTGGCCGTGCAGCAGTATGGGCTGATCGGCGCCGGCTGGGCGCGGCTGTTCGCGACGGTGGTGACCTTCGTCGCCTTCCTGATTCCCGTGATGCGCTGGTTCCGCGCGCGGACCGCCTGATACGGTCGGCGGATGAACACTTCCAGTGCCCGCCGACCGTCAAACCCGGCAGATCAATGCGTTGGCATTGATCGAGAGGGTGATACGGCATCGATGAGAAATCCGGTCCCATGAAAGTCTGTTTCTTCTACAACGCCCAGCACCACCAGATCCTGCACAGCCTGCCGATGGCGTTCGAGCTGTCGGCCATGCCGGGCTTCGCGGTGGAAATCGTCGCCTCGACGCAGGGGCACCTGGACTTCATCCGCCATCTCCAGCGCCTTTACCCCGACGCGCGGGTGACCTACCGGCTGCTGGAGCAGCCCTGGCCGGTCCGGCTTTATGGACGTCTGCGGACGCTCGACCTGCCGCCCAAGCTGCCGACCCTGTGGCACAACCGGGCTTTGTTCGATCAGTACGACGCCATCGTCGTGCCGGAGAAGACCAGCCTGAACCTGAAGCGCTTCGGCGTCCGCCGGCCGAAGTTCATCCACACCGCCCATGGCGCGGGGGACCGGGCGACCGCCGTGGACCGGCGCATCGCGCGGTTCGACTTCGCCCTCGTGCCGGGGCCGAAGACCGCCCAATGGCTGCTGGACGGCGGCCTGATCCGGCCGGGCCATTACGCGGTCGGGGCCTACGCCAAGTTCGACATCGTGCGGCGCCTGCGCCAGCAGAAGCGGCACCTGTTCGCCAACGACCGCCCGACCATCCTGTACAACCCCCATTTCCGGCCGCAGTTGTCGTCCTGGCGGGAATTCGGCTTCAAGCTGCTCGACCACTTCGCGGGCGACGACCGCTACAACCTGATCTTCGCGCCGCACGTCCGTTTGTTCTCTCCGCCGACCGAGAAGAAATACGCGGACTTCGCCAGATACAACGCGCTGCCGAACGTCATCGTCGATCTCGGCAGCGTGCGCAGCATCGACATGACCTACACGCTGGGCGCGGACGCCTACCTCGGGGACGTGTCGAGCCAGGTGTACGAGTTCCTGCTGTCGCCGCGCCCCTGCCTGTTCCTGAACGCCCACAACGCGGACTGGCGCGGGAACCCCCGCTATCTGTTCTGGACGCTCGGGCCGGTCGTTTCGGACATGGCGGAGTTCCCGGCGGCTCTGGAAAGCCTGCTGGCCGATCCGTCGCCCTGGCGCGAGGCCCAGGAAAAGGCCGTGGCGGCGACCTTCGACCTGTCCACCGACACGCCCGGCCTCCACAACGCGCGGCTGCTGGCCGACTGGCTGTCGACGAACGTGGGGCGGCCGGCCCGCGACCTTGAGGACACCGCGGAACGCGGGAGTTGGAGACCGACGTGATGAAGCCGCTGCATACCCTGGCCGGCGCGCTGGTGCTGCTGGCCGGTCTTGGGCAGGCGCAGGCCGAAACGGTGTTCACCGGCGAAGGGCGGGCCTGTTCCGGCGCGGCAAACCCGGTCCGCCTGCATGTGACGGTGTCCAACCTGCGCAGCGCCGACGGCTTGGTCAACCTGACCGTGTACGGCGACAACCCGGCGGATTTCCTGGCCTCCGGCAAGAAGCTGGCGCGCGTGCGCGCTCCGGTCCGCGCGGGCGTCACCGAGCTTTGCATCGCGGTGCCGCAGCGCCCGTCCTACGCCATCGCCCTGTACCACGACGAAAACGGCGACCGGCGCTTCAACCGGAATTTCGTCGGCTTGCCCGCGGAGGGGTTCGGCGTGTCCAACGACGCCGAGACGACGCTGGGCATTCCCAGCTATGAATCGGCGCGCTTCACCGCCCAGCCCGGCGACAACCGGCTGTCGATCACGGTGCGCTACTGACGTCGGCTTTAAAGCCGACGCTCAGTGCGGCCGGTCCAGCTGGTCGAGAATGCTTTGCGCTTCGTCCAGCAAAGCGTCCCGCACCTTCGCAAACTGCTCGATGGACGATGTGGCGCGCCGGATCGTCCGTTCCGCCGCGGCGATCTGCGCGTCCAGGGTTTCGATGTCCTTTTCGATGCATTTCAGCGCGTTGCGGGCTTGTTCCTCGCTCATTGCGTTCATGGTCGATCCTCCCCCGTCAGTGCCTTTTTGGGCTTGGCATCGTTCTTGCTGTGTCAAAGGCCGGTTCGCGAGCATCCGCCCGGTACTCTGAAATGGAGGCTACGATGTCGTCACGCGGAATCAACGCCGGCCTTGTCATCACGGTCGCACAGGCCGCCATCGATTTCCTATGGTCCCATTGGGATGGGTCGGTCAAAAGCGCCCGCTCCGCCCTGCTGGCGTCGGAGTTCTGGACGATGCAGGCCTTCGGTTCCCACGGCGGGTGGGTCCAGGCCGTGACGCGTGACGCGCTGGTCGAGTTCCTGGGCAACTACATCGACCGCCGGATGGAGGTGGCGCACAGCGAGGACTTGGCCGTCGCCACCGCCGTCTACCGGCTGACCGGCCAGCGGGTCGGCGCGGCGTGAAGCCTCTTCCTTGTTCGTTTGCCTAATGTTTGCTCATGCCGGATTCTGGGCAAAAGTCAGGCAGTCGGGTGGCGGCGCTACCGGACGATGCGCAGGTTGCTGAGCTGCCCGGCGATCTGGCGGAAGATGGTTTGCAGGTCCGTGGAATCGGGTGAGTCGAAATAGTGGTTCGGCCCCGGCGACGCGCATTGCTGGTACAGCGTGCGGGTGGCGCTGCTGGTGCTGCCGCCGACGGTGATGGTGAACAGGGTGATCCCCGCCGCCTTCATGTTGGTGCACAGCGTCAGCATGCGGTTGTTGATGGCCGTCGTCGCCTGGTTGAGGTTCGTGGTGCCCAGCAGCCCGTCGCCGATCCGCTGATAGCTGGTGTAGTCGCCCTGCGGCTTGTAGCTGAACCATTCGTTGTTGCCGTCGGTCAGCAGGACCACCGCCTTGTTCATGTCCGGCGTGCCGTAGTTCAGCGGCAGGGTGGACGGCGTGGTTCCGCCCCACAGGCCGCGCCATTGCGGGGACAGCGTGAACCAGCCGGCTTGCAAACCCTGGTTCGCCATGGTGCCGCCGCGGTTCACCGGTTTCAGCGACGCGATCTTGGACAGCAGCGCCTGCCGGTCGTTGGTCAGCGGCATGATGGCCGGCGGGCAGCCCAGGTTGGGGCCGGCCATGTCGTTGGTCTGCCGGTAGGTGCCGTCGTCGGTGATGTTGTTGTTCGTCCAGGGGTTGTCGTTGTTGTTTCCGTTGTATTGGTTGTTCGGATACCAGAAGGGCTTGAAGGGCTGCGTGGTGGGCGGCGTCTCGGTCTGGTCCTGCGGGGCCG
>JAEZPL010000483.1 GCA_023413605.1 Pseudomonadota bacterium | reverse complement strand
AAGCCTTCACCGGCGGCTTCACCTCCCTGATCTCTCCGGACGAGGACGCGCTGTGGCGCTGGTGGGGAGCGCACCGGCTCTACGACGACCTGCTGCACGACGTTCGGGACGCGGAGGTGCGCCGGGTCGTCATCGGCGCCAAGTGGATCATGGTGGAGACGGACGGGAACGTCGGCCTAGCCGCCCGCCCCGGCGCCAGCGCCGGCAGCGCGGTCCCGGCGCCCGACCAATGGGTTGGGACCAGCCTGAAGACGCTCGCCACCCAGGCCGCCCGGTCCTGGGATCCGCTGGAGGCCGCCATCGGCGTCGCGGCGATGAACGCGCATTACAACCGCCCCGACCTTGCCGGCGACGCAGCCAACGGGCTGGACCTCTTCACGGGGATGGAGGGGCGCGTCGTGGTGATCGGCGCCTTCCCACAGATCGCCCGCCGCCTGCCCAACGCCCAGATCATCGAGATGAACCCGCGCGACGGCGAGTATCCGGAGGCCGCCGGGGAATGGCTGCTGCCGGGGGCGGAGGGGGCGGCGATCACCTCTTCCACGCTAGCCAACCGCACCCTGCCCCGCCTGCTGACGGCGGCCGAGGGCGTGCGCGTGGCCCTGGTCGGGCCGGGCACGCCGCTGACCGACCGCCTGTTCCGCTACGGGGTCGAATCGCTGGCCGGCTTCGTCGTCGAGGACCGGGAGGCCGTTGCGCGGGTCATCATGGACGGTGGTTCGTCGCAGAGCTTTCACCGGTTCGGCCGCTTCGTCACGCTGCACCGCCGGTAAGATGCCGCCCGAGCCGTCACCGCCGCCGCTCGTCCGCCCGCTGGCGGCGCCCGCCGATGTGGAGGCTTTCCGCGCGATCCGGCTGGAGGCGTTGCAGCGCCACCCCGACGCCTTCGGTTCGACCCACGAGGACGAGGTGGCGCAGCCCCCGACCTGGTGGGAGGCACGCCTTGCGCCCGGACGGACTTTCGGCGGCTTCATCGGCGGGGAGTTGATGGGGATGGCCGCCCTGTCCACCTTCACCGCGACGCAGCTGCGGCACAAGGGCGTGCTGGGCGGCATGTATGTGCGGGAAGAGGCGCGCGGTTCCGGTCTTGCCGACGCGCTGGTGCGGCGGGTCATCGAGCACATTCCGCTGGCGCAGATCCAATTGAGCGTCGTCACGACGAACGAGCGCGCCATCCGCTTCTATCGGCGCATGGGCTTTCATATCTTCGGAACCGAGCCCCGCGCGCTGAAGACCCCAAACGGCTACGCCGACGAACATCTGATGGTCCGGCTGGCCGATCAGACCATGATTTGAGGAGGATTCGTGATGGACGACAAGACCCGCATCGAACTGGAAGCCGCCGCGTTCCGCGGCTTGGTCGAACACCTGCGCAAGCGGACCGACGTGCAGAACATCGACCTGATGAACCTCGCCGGCTTCTGCCGCAACTGCCTGTCGAAGTGGTACGCCGCCGCCGCCAAGGAACGCGGTGTTCCCCTGACCGACGAGGAAGCGCGCATTGCCGTCTACGGCATGCCCTATTCGGAGTGGAAGTCCAAGCACCAGAAGGAAGCCACCCCCGAACAGCAGAAGACCTTCGAAGACACCAAGCCGCTCCACGCCGAAATCAGCGGCCACATGCCCAAGAAGTAGGGCGGGCTTTTCTCGTCATCCCCGCGGAAGCGGGGATGACAGGCGGCTGCGTTACGCGAACAGCCCCGTGAAGGGCAGGAACTCCACCATCTCCCCTTCCCGGATCGTCGAGGCGTCCGCCGGCATGTCCACGAGGCCATCGGCCTCGACCATCGAGGTCAGGACACCGGAACTGTCGCTGGGGAACTTGTGCGCGACCGGACGGCCGTCCGGGCCGGTGGCGAGGCGGGCGCGCAGGAACTCGCGGCGGCCGGGCTTCTTCCGGAACTCGAAGCCGGAGACCACGAGGCAACGCGGCGTCGACACGCTCTCCGCCCCCATCAGGCGCAGCACCAGCGGGCGGCCCACCAGCATGAAGGTCACCATGGCCGACACCGGGTTGCCCGGCAGGCCGAGGAAGGGCGTGTCCCCGATCCGACCCAGCGCCAGCGGCTTGCCCGGCTTGACGGCGAGCTTCCACAGGTCGATGGAGCCCAGCGAACTGACCACGGACTTGATGTGGTCCTCCTCCCCAACCGACGCACCGCCGGAGGTGACCAGCAGGTCCGCCGTTCCCGCAGCGTCGGCCAGGGCGGCGCGGGTCACGTCGGGATTGTCCGGCAGGATGCCCAGGTCGCGCACCTCCGCCCCCAGCGCGTCGAGTTGGGCGGCCAGCGTGTAGCGGTTGGCGTCGTAGATGGCGCCGTCCGGCTTGGCGCCGCCCGGTTCGCGCAGTTCATCGCCGGTGGAGAACAGAACGACGCGCAGGCGCTTGCGCACCGACAGACTGGCGCGCCCGACCGCGGCGGCGAGGCCGACTTCCTGCGCGCGCAGCCGGCGGCCCGGCGTCAGCACGACGGAGCCCGCCCTCATGTCCTCCCCGGCCTCGCGGATGTTCGCACCCCGCTTCAGGTCGGCGGGCACCAGCACGGCGCCTTCCTCGGCGCGGCAGTCCTCCTGCATGGCGATGGTGTCCACGCCCGCGGGAACCGGCGCGCCGGTGAAGATCCGCACCGCCGCGCCCACGCCGACCGTGCCTGGAAAGACCGAACCCGCCGGCACGCGCCCGACCACCGTCAGCCGCACCATGCCATCGCCCGCCGGGTCCGGCGCGCGGTAGCCCCAGCCGTCCATGGCCGACACCGCGACCGGCGGCACGTCGACCGGCGCCGTCACCGATTCCGCCAGCACGCGGCCGAGCGCCGCGCGCAGCGGCACGCTTTCCGGCTCCGTCACGGCACCGTAGGTCCGGGCGACGCGGGCGAGCGCCTCGTCGAGCGGCAGCGGAGCGGGACCAGGGGCGGAAGCGGAGGCGGCGAAGCAATCCATAAGCGGGGGTCCTTTCCCTGAGGCGTCCACCATGTGACGCAAGGCGGGGCGCCATATCAAGCCGGATATGCCGGTTGAGGACGCGTGGCCACCTTGATCATCGTCAAGACGCGGCATCGGACAAGCTCCCGTTCGGCACGCCCCCTCCCCGAGGGCAATCGCATTTGGAGAAAACGTTCCTTATGCAAGACATCCGTCATCCCCGCCTTCGCGGGGAAGACGATAGTCCTATAGAAAAGAATTCGTCTCCAAATGCGATTGCCCTGGCCCCCTCCCCCACCCCCTCCGCACGCTTTGGGTGTAAGCCACACGTATTAATTTTCGCAGCGCTGCGTTTTGGGTCTTGCGCTTTTAGACCGATCTAAATACGCTTCCCGAAAAAGCCGGAGAAGATGGGCGCAGGCCCAGCACTCGGACCGTGGCAATCCGCCGAAGGCCGCAACGGCCCGGCGCGGTTGTGGAGGGATGCCCGTGAACTACACATTCGATTTCAACGCGATCGCCGAGAACTGGGACTATCTGCTCGAAGGCGCCTGGCTGACCATCCAGCTGTCGGTGGGCGCGATGATTCTCGGGCTCGTGGTGGCGATTCTCTGTGCTTTGGGCAAGACATCCGGCCCGAAGCCGGTGCGCTGGGCGATCAACGTCTACATCGAGGTCATCCGGAACACGCCCTTCCTGGTGCAGATTTTCCTGATCTTCTTCGGGCTGCCGACCATGGGCATCCGACTGTCGCCGGACCTCGCCGCGCTGATCGCGATGGTCGTCAACGTCGGCGCCTACGCGACGGAGATCATCCGCGCCGGCATCGAATCGATCCAAAAAGGCCAGATCGAAGCGGGGCTCGCGCTCGGCCTCCGGCCGCTCCAGGTGTTCCGCTACATCGTGCTGAAGCCGGCGCTGCGCACGGTCTACCCGGCGCTGACCAGCCAGTTCATCCTGCTGATGCTCAGTTCCAGCGTGGTCTCGGCCATCTCGGCGGACGAACTGACATCGGTCGCGAACAACATCCAGTCGCAGACCTTCCGCAGCTTCGAAATCTACATCGTGGTGACGGCGATGTACCTGTGCCTGTCCCTGATGTTCTCGGCGCTGTTCGCCGGCATCTACCGCTTCGCCTTCGCCTACGACACCGACCGCCGCTGAGGAGCCCGCCGCCATGATCCGCTCCTTCGGGTACAACGAATTCCTGTTCCTCCTCAGCGCCGTGCAGTGGACGCTGGCGCTGTCGGCCATCGCCTTCATCGGCGGGGCCACGGTCGGCCTGTTCGTGGCGCTCGGCCGCACCTCGACGATCAAGCCGATCCGGCTGTTCACCACCGGCTACATCCTGCTGTTCCAGGGCACGCCGCTGCTGATGCAGCTGTTCCTGGTCTTCTTCGGCGCCACCGTCATGGGGATCGACCTGAACCCCTGGGCCGCCGCGGCGCTGGGCCTGACGCTGAACGCCAGCGCCTTCCTGGGCGAGATCTGGCGCGGCTGCATCCAGGCCGTGCCGCGCGGCCAGTGGGAGGCGGCCTCCGCGCTCGGCCTGCGCTATCCGGGCCTGATGCGCTACGTGGTCCTGCCGCAGGCGGTGAAGGTCGCGGTCCCGCCCACCGTCGGCTTCCTGGTCCAGTTGATCAAGAGCACGTCGTTGGCCTCCATCATCGGCTTCACCGAACTGACCCGCGCCGGCCAGATCGTCAACAACGCGACCTTCCAGCCCTTCCTGGTGTTCGGAATCGTGGCGGCCATCTACTTCGCGCTGTGCTGGCCGCTGTCGCTGCTGAGCGCCCGGCTGGAACAGCGCTACGCCGCCCCCGGCCGCTGAGCGAACGTTGAGCGGCCCCCGCACACCGATCTCCGTCAAAGATCAAGAACCGTGAGGAAATCGTCCATGAGCTTCCAGATCACCCGCCGCCTCGCCGTCGCCGGCGCCCTGATGGCCGCCGCTGTCGCCTTCGCCGCCCCGGCCTCCGCCCAGACCGTCGACGAAATCAAGTCGAAGGGCAAGCTGACCGTCGGCATGCTGGTCGACTTCCCGCCCTTCGGCATCACCACCTCCGACGGCAAGCCGGACGGCTACGACGCCGACGTCGCCAAGCTGCTGTCCAAGCACATGGGCGTTCCGGTGGAAATCGTTCCGGTGACCGGCCCGAACCGCATCCCCTACCTGCTGACCAACAAGGTCGACCTGCTGGTCGCCTCGCTGGGCATCACGGCGGAGCGCGCCAAGCAGGTGCAGTTCTCCGAGCCCTACGCCGCCATCGAGATCGGCCTGGTCGCCCCGCAGAAGGCGCAGATCAAGGAAGCCGCCGACCTGTCCGGCAAGCGCGTCGGCGTGGCCCGCGCCAGCACCCAGGACAACGCGCTGACCGCCGTCGCCCCGAAGGACGCGCGCATCATGCGCTTCGACGACGACGCCAGCGCCGTGCAGGCGATGCTGTCCGGTCAGGTGGACGCGCTGGGCCTCAGCAACGTCGTCGCCAAGGAGATCAAGAAGCTGGCCCCGCAGGCCAACTACGAGATGAAGTTCGTGCTGAACCGTCAGGTGCAGGGCATCGCCATGCGCCAGGGCCAGGACGCCCTGCAGACGTGGGTCAACGGCTTCATCGAGACGGTGAAGGGCAACGGCGAGCTGAACGCCATCCACCAGAAGTGGCTGGGCACCGACCTGCCCCCGCTGACCAAGTCGTAACGCATCAGGCATTAGAGCGGCCTGATCTCGGTCGTCATTCCCGCGAAGGCGGGAATGACGATGAGACATTCGCAGTTCCGAAGGAGAGCACCATGGCGCG
>JAEZPL010000398.1 GCA_023413605.1 Pseudomonadota bacterium | reverse complement strand
CCCGAACGAGGACAGCCTCGACGTCGAGTTCGACGAGGTGAACCTGTTCATGGCCAACCGCTTCACCGGCATCGACCGGCTGGACGGCGGCCCGCGCATCACCTATGGCCTGCGCTCTTCGATCAACGGCTATACGTCCGGGTCGGCGAGCGTCTTTCTCGGCCAGAGCTACCGCCTCACGAATACGACGGAGTTCCAGGGCGGCTCCGGCCTGGAAGACAAGGCGTCGGACTATGTGGGCCGCATCGACCTCCAGCCGGCGAACTGGCTGGACCTGAACTACAGCTTCCGCATCGACCACGACACGCTGGAGGCACGCCGCCACTCGGTCAACTCGGCGATCGGCATTCCGGAGTTCCGCGTGTCGACGGCCTACACCTACATCGACCAGACCCAGAACCGCTACGCCATCCAGCGCGACGTCGTGGAGCAGGCGAGCGTCTACGTCTCGTCCCAGCTGTCGTCGCGCTGGTCGTTGGGCATCGCGCACGTTCAATCGATGCGGCCGGATCCGGGGCCCCGCGCCAGCCAGGCGATCCTGCATTATCAGGACGAATGCCTGATCTTCGAAACCATCGCCCGCCGCGACTACACGACGACGGCGAACAACGGCGACACCGAAGGCAACACGATCTTCTTCCGCTTCGTGTTCAAGAACATCGGCGAGTTCCGCACACCGGGCATCAGCGCCAGCTTCCTCGGCGCGTCCAACTCGGTCAACGACGGACGCTGACGACCACCGACGCATCAAGGGTTTGGAACAGGGCGGCCATCAACCGGATTGGCCGCCCATTCCTCTTCCGCACACCCCGCCTTTTCCTCCCCGTATTACCCGAGAACGACAGTTAGGCCAAAGGTCAAGGGGTTGCATCGAACGCCCGATCTCGGTAGCCATAGCACCCTCTCCTTCCGAGCGGATCGCACGCACCATGTCCCTGGGACGCTACGACTACGAACGTCGCTACCGCCGCCGATTCTGGGCGGGGTTCGGGAAGTTCGCCATGTTCGCCGCCGTTCTCCTGGGCGTCGGATTGTTTGCCTATCAAATGGGCATCGAGCAGCTGAAGGGCCGCGACGTCACCCTGCGTGAGGAAAACGCCGCGCTGTCCCGCCAGAAGGCGGAACTGGAACTGCTGGCCAGCCAGATGCAGCACGCCGCCCGGACCGCCGAGGCCAAGTCCGCGGAGTTGGAAGCCCGGCTGCAACGGGAGGTGCCGGCGGGCGACCTTGCCCGCTTGGCCAGTCTGGTGTCCGATCGTCTGAAGAGCGGTATGGACCCCAACCGCCTCGCCTTCGTGATCGCCCAGGCGCAGCCGGCGCGCAACTGCCAGCAGCCCGAGAGCAAGCGCTTCGCCCTGTCCACGCCGCTGCTGAAGACCGGCAACCGGACGGTCGGTTTCGGGAACAACACCGTGACCGTCAGCGGTGAGGGCCAGTCGGCCCGCAACGCCCAGGGCAACGCGGAAAGCTGGTTCGACCCGGCGCAGCCCGTCACCATCAAGGTGACCGCCATCGGCGGAAAGCAGACCGTGGCCACGGGCGTGCTGCCGCTGCATCACGCGGTGGTGGTGGACAACACCGAATACCGCTTCACCTTCACGGCCGGCGCACGCTCCTTCGTCGAGGTGACCGCCGACCGCTGCCCCTTCCCCTGACCGGACCGCGACAGGCGGAGGATCAGTCCTCCGCCACCGCGAAGGCGCGCGGAGCATCCCCCGCCGCGTGAATGGCCCACATCGTGGCGTAGGCGCGCTCCAGCGCGCGGGCGAAGCGATCGGTGTCGAACAGCGGCGCACGGTCACGCCCATCCGCCAACCGCGCTTTCAGCGCGGCCAACGCGTCCGGCTGGCGGGTCAGACGCAACGCCGTTGCCTCATAGCCGGCCAGTGAGCCGACCGCCAGTTCCGGCAGCCCGACCGCGTGCAGCAGGCTGGCGGCCACGCGGGCGGCGAAGCCCTCGCCCAGAATGCTCAGCACCGGCAACCCGGCCCACAGCGCGTCGCTGGCGGTGGTGTGCGCCCCCACCGGTGTGGTGTCGAGGAACAGGTCGGCCAGCCGATAGCGCGCCAGATACTCCGAAGGCGGAAGCCTGGGCGAAAACACCAGCCGCTCCGCCGCGATGCCCCGCGCGACGGCTTCGCGGCGCAGATTGCCGGGCACCTCGGCATCGCTGTCCAGCAACCACAGCACGCTGCCCGGCACAGCGGCCAGCAGCCGGCACCAGACGTCGAACAGCGCGGGCGTGATCTTGTAAGCGGCGTTGAAGCAGCAGAACACCGTGCCGCGCTCCGGCAGCCCGCAGGCCGCACGGCTGGGCGTGGCGCCGATGGGGCGGCTGCGGTCGTTGGGCTGATAGCAGGCCGGCATCTGTACGATCCGCTCGGCGTAATGCGGCTGGCGGTCGATGGGCGTCACCACCGGATCGCCGATCACATAATCGAAGAAGCCCGCCCCGACCGTGCCGGGATAACCCAGCCACTGCACCTGCACCGGTGCCGGGCGGTGCGCCGGGATCTCGATGCGGGCGTTCTGGGTGTGCCCCTTCAGGTCGACCAGGATGTCCACCCCGTCGGCGTGGATGCGCGCCGCAGCCTCCGCATGGGGCATGGTGGACAGGTCTGTGAAGCGGTCGAAGGCGCGAACCAACCGCCTCCGCATCGCCCCACCGTCATCCGCGCCGTAGGAATAGCCGATGACCTCCACCCGGCGGCGGTCGTGCCGCTCGATCAATTCGGCGATCAGCGCGGCGGTGGCGTGCTCGTGGTAATCCGCGGACAG
Source organism: Pseudomonadota bacterium (assembly GCA_023413605.1). GTDB lineage: Bacteria > Pseudomonadota > Alphaproteobacteria > Azospirillales > Azospirillaceae > Azospirillum. Next base: position 5,107 of record JAEZPL010000398.1, on the reverse strand, counting down.
GTAGCCGATTCGCAGCCGCTCCCGCGCGCCGCGGTCGTGCCGGAACCCGTTGCCGGGCACGGTCCGCGTGCGCCACGCGGAGTAGCGTTGGGCGCAGGTCAGCTCCAGCGCTGACCCGGCTCCCTCGCCCAGGAAAATCCAGGGATGGGCCTGCTGCGTCGCGCCGCTCCGAACCGCCTCGACCAAGTGCGCCGAGCGTTCGGCCAGCCCGTCCCAGCGGCACAGATGCCGTTGCTGCTGGACCAGTTGCGCCAGCACGCCACCGGCATCCGGCAGGCCGAGCGAGAGCGCCCGCCGGAACCCCGGTACGCTGTCGGCGATGCGCCCCAGCTCCCGCAGGGCGAGGCCCAGATTCGCGTGCGCCTCGGCCAGATCGGGCCGCAGCGCCAGAGCGGTGCGGTAACAGGCGGCGGCCTGCTCCAGCCGCCCGCGCCCCTGGAGGACCGATCCCAGATTCAGCCAGGCCGGCACCAGCGTGGCGTCGAGCGCGACGGCGTGGCGCAGGGCGGTCTCCGCCTCGATCAGACGGCCCAGGGCGCGCAGCAGGACGCCCCGGTTGCAGGGGGCCGCAGCCAGCGCCGGCATCAGCCGGCCGGCCTCCCCATAAGCATCCACCGCTTCGGCCAAGCGGCCGAGCGCCTGGAGCGTCAGGCCGAGGTTGAAGTGATTGCCGCCGAAGCCGGGCAGCCACGCCACGGCGCGGCGGTGATGCGCCTCGGCCTCCGCCAGCCGCCCCTGACGGCGCAGGGATTCGCCGAGCCGGGACCGGGCCACCGCCTCTTCCGGCGTACCGGCCTCGCCCAGCGCGTCGAGCGCCGCGAACAGCCCCGCCAACGCCCCGACGTCGCCGGGGGACGCCGCAAGGGCCTGTCGAAGGGCTTGGAGCTGTTCGCGGGCGGCCGGGGGCATGGCAGGTTACTGCACGAAGGTTTACTTGCGGACCCAGCGCCCGCCGGACAGCACGTACTGGCCGGCCGGTGTCCGCTCGATCAGCTGCTGACCGGCCAGCGCCTGGACCTTGTCCACCGAGGTGCCGTTGCTGCCGGCGATCTCACGGTACCGGGCCAGCCGCTGGGCATTCACCTGCTCGGCCAGCTGCGCGGCGGAGGCCGGTGCGCCGGTGACGGCACCGACCAGTCCGTCCGGCCGCTCGCCGATCTGCCCAGCCGCCTTGGCCGCCGCCAGGGCGTCCTGGGCAAGGGCCGGAGCCGGCAAGGCAACGGGCATGGCCAGCGCGAAAACCAGGGCGAGGGTCGCGAGCTTGCGGTTCATGACATCCTTCCTTAAGACTTCTTCTTTCCGTCGGCCGACCCTTGCGCGGACGCGGGTGGCAGGCCGAACAGGGCCGGATCTTCGGCGATGGCCTTATCCAGGTCGCGTTCGACCTTGACGCGGACTTCCTGTTCGATCCGGATGTTGAGGTTGATCTCGATGGGCTTGTCCGGCGCCTCGATCTTGACGGTGGGCGCGCAGGCGGTCAGGCCGGTGCCGGCCAACGCGATCAGGGCCGCGAGCAGGGCGGCATGCCGCCCCTGGCGGCGGAGGGGGACCGTTCTTTTCATGGATTCTTTCGTTCGAACTCCGTCATGCGGTCGCGGACCGCGTCGGGGATGCGGTAGGTGTCGAGGCTCTGCCGCAGGATCCGGTCGAGCGCGCCGCTCACCTTAAGGTTAAGCGCGACCGGATAGCCATCGTAGAATGCGGGGTTGGCGCCACGGATGGCGATGCCGACGCCCAGTTCGCCGCCCGCTTCCCCGTCCACCGTGGCGCGCAGGGTCTCGTAGCGGAAATCGGTCAGGGCCCCCATCAGCAGGGCGGTCGGGCTGCCTTCTTCCCCTTGCAGGAAGCTGGGCGGATGCTTCGGATCGTAGCGCAACGTTCCGGGAGCGTCCGCCTCCAGCACACCGTTGTCGAGGTGAACCGAGTTCTTCGCCAGCCGCACGGGCAGTTGGCCGCTGACCGTCCCGGTGGCCTCCAACCCTTCCACAGCGGCCAGCGCCAGAAGCGACCCGAGCGGCACGCGCTCCGCGCGCAGCGTGACGGTCCCCTTCGGCGCGGCGGGGGCGAATTCGAACGGCTCGGCGCGCAGAAGTCCGCCGGCCCAGTGCCACTCGGCCTGGTCCACGGCGAGTCGACCGTTGCGCCCATAGCCGAAGCGGACGGTTCCGTCGGTCAGGGGGAGCCCGACATCCAGCAGCTTTACCGCAAGGGTCTGTCCGGCCGGGATCACCGGGGGTGACAGGCTGGACAGCTTGACCACGCCGTTGACCCCGCTGACCGCCACCGGCCCGAACCGTCCGCCCAGGTTGGCGAGCATGACGTCGCCCTGCGCCTTAACGCCGTCGTCGCCCAGTCGGATGCGGATCTTGGCCGTCAGGTTTCCGGCGCTCTCGGTGACCGTACCGGCGCCCAGCCAGTCCGCCAGGACGGGCAGCCCCTTCGCGGGCGCCGTCAGAGTCGCCAGCCCTTCGTGCGCGGTGTCCTTGCGCGTCAGCGTCACCGTCAGCGTTCCGCTTGCCGAGCCTTTCGGCGTCACGACGGTGACGGCGGCCTTCTCGACCCGAACCTCATCGACGGGCAGCGGTAAGCCCGCACCGCCGCCAGCGCCTGCGGAGCCGCCCTTCCCCCCGATCAGGGGCATGCCGGCAAGGCGGACGCTGCCATCCTTTCCCGCGTCCAGCCGCAGCTTTGCGTTGCTGACCACAACGGCCGAAACGCGCCCTTGCAGCAGGGTGTCCAATGGGTGCTCGATCGTTACGGTTCCGCCGACCGCGCCGTCCTTGTCCAGGCGGACGGTGGCGCGGCTGGCATCGGGCAACACGTCGGCGACGGTGACGGAAGCGTCCGGGAATCCGGCCCGGCCCAGGGCCTCCGTCGCGGCGGCCGTGGCCAGTTCGGCCCGATAGACCGCCAGCAGGGCGACCGCCCCGCCGCAGACCACCAGTGCCGCCACCGTTCCCCGCACGATCCACCTCCACACCATCGGTCCGTCATCCGCCATCGTCATGAACACCCAAGCGCAAGCTTATCTTCCACACCGTCCAGTGCGCGAGGGGACGAGTGTGCGACAAAGGATGGGCGGCTCGCCCGAAGCACGCCGCAGGGTGTCTTTGCATCGGCGGCGGTTTCCCCTATGGTCGCCTCCGCGGAATCGGCACATCGGAGTGTTTCGCATGTTGCGGTGGACGCGCATCTTCATGGCGACCTTGCTCGCCGCATTCTTTCTCGTTCAGGGGGAGGCCAAGGCCTTGGATCCGGAAAACACCCTCTATCTCGACCTCAAGGACGGCCGCGTGGTCATCGAACTGCGCCCCGACCTGGCACCGAACCATGTCGCCCGCATCAAGGAGCTGACCCGCCAGGGCTTCTACGACGGCGTGGTTTTCCACCGCGTGATCGATGGCTTCATGGCCCAGACGGGCGACCCGACCGGCACCGGCACCGGCGGTTCGGGCAAGAAGCTGAAGGCCGAGTTCTCGGCCGAGCCGCACGTCCGCGGCACCGTGTCGATGGCCCGCACGCCCGACCCGAACAGCGCCGACAGCCAGTTCTTCATCTGCTTCGGCCCGGCGTCGTTCCTGGACAAGCAGTACACCGTCTGGGGCAAGGTCGTCGAAGGCATGGAATTCGTCGACAACATCAAGAAGGGCAGCCAGGCCCGCAACGGTCAGGTCAGCGACCCGGACAAGATCGTCAAGATGCAGGTCGCGGCCGACGCCAAGTAAAGGCGCCCATCAAGGGCACCAGATAAGGCGTCAGATAAGGTGGGGCGGTGATACCGCGCGCCGCTCCACCCCGCCCTGTGTTGCGACACGGATCGCGTTACGCCGCGGACAGAGTTCCGCTCATCGCCCGCAGCAACTCCCGCATGCTCTGCGGCCGTTCCTGCCAGCGCATCGACAGGCCGGCCAGCAGAACCTTCTCGAAGGCCGGCGGCACGATCACCCCCGTTTCCGACAGCTTCGGCACCTTGTCGTTCATGAAACGGCTGGTGGCGTCCGGCGGCGCCTTGCCGGTCAGCGCCTGATAGGCCGTCGCGCACATCGCGTAGACGTCGGTCCAAGGGCCCTGCTTGCCATCCTGGGAATATTGCTCCGGCGGGGCGTAGCCCGGCTTCAGGATCACCGTCATGCCGGCCGCCTGCCCCGCCGAGTGCCGGGCGGCGCCGAAGTCCAGAAGCTTCCGTTCCCCGCTGCTGGTCAGGAAGATGTTGTCCGGGCTGATGTCGCGGTGGATCAGCCCCTGCTCGTGCACGGACTGCAACGCCTTCATGATCGGCGACAGGATGGTCAGCACCCGCCGCGCGTCGATCCGCCCGCCGCATTCCGCGACGTACTTCTTCATGGTCCGCCCTTCCAGCAGTTCCATGACGAGGTAGGCCGTCTCGTTCTCCTCGAAGAAATCCTGGACGCTGACGATCTCCTTTACGTCGCGCAGGCGGGCGAGCAGCCGCGCCTCGTCCAGGAACTTGGACAATCCGCTGGCGAAGCTGCCCGCATGCTCGTCGGAAAAGGGCATGACGCGAAGCCCGCCCGTCACCCGCGAGATCAGGTTGGCCGGATAGTATTCCTTGACCGCGACCTTGACCTGCAACCGGTCGTCCCAGCCGAGGTAGGTGGCGCCGAACCCGCCCTGCCCCAGGATTCGCCCGACCATGTAGCGCCCCAGCAGCGCCGTGCCCGGCATCAGGTGGATGCCGTTGCGATTCTCGCACCGGGCGGGATAGCCGCAATCCCGGCAGCCGTCCGGTCCACCCCTGGAACTGAAGCAATTCGGGCACAGGGCGCCGCCCGGCCCGGACGGGCGCTCCGCCCCCTGCACCATCGGCGCCGCTCCCGCAGGCTCGGCCGTCGGCCGCACCGGAGCCGCCCGCGGCGCCGGTGCCGGCGTCGTGATCGCGGAGGAGGCGTTGGCGGTCCGCGGGCGCTCACGCTGCGGCTGAACGGCCTGAACGATGGCCGCGGGCTGGACGAGTTGGGTTTGCGGCTCCGCCCGGCAGGGCGATGGGGGCGGCGCCTGCCGCAGCCTGTCCAGCAGATCGTACAGGCGGCGAACCTCGGCCTGGGCGATGTCGTCGCTCTGCCCGGTCGCGAGGTCGGCCTGGAAC
>JAEZPL010000319.1 GCA_023413605.1 Pseudomonadota bacterium | reverse complement strand
GCGCTGTGCATGGCCACGGATTCCGCGCGCGAACTGGCGCGCATCCTGGACGGCGCGCGCATCCGGCTGCAACGGCGCCGGCCGGCCCGCCTTATCGCCCTGGCGGCCGAATAGCCGATATCAAGGACGCGCCGGACGCCTGCCATGCGGCTTCCCGGTGCAGGACCTTGCGCAGGATCCACTGGTCAATGGGAACCCGGACCAGTTCTCCCGCCGGAGTGCGGTAGGAATACCGCCCCCGTTCGGTCCCACACGGCTCGTACCCCAACTGGTCGTAGAAGGCCAGCACGCCCGCGTTGTCGCGGTCGACGCCGAGTTCCGCCTCGGGGAAGCCATGGTCCAGGACGGCGCGTTCCGCCGCCTCCATCAGCCGCGTGCCGATGCCCTGATTGCGGAAGGGCTGGAACACGCGCAACGCCCACAGCGTGCCGCGGCGCAAACTGCGCCTGCGCAGAAAGTCGATGCAGATCTGACCGGCGGGGAAGCCGTTGACCTCGGCCACCAGGATGGCGCCGTTGCCCCGCTCCTGCGTGCGGAAGGCGTTGGTGATGACCTCCCGGTGGTGCGTGTGCAAGCCGAACCATTCCAACTCCGGCAAGTCCTCCCGGCGGGCGGGCCGGATCAGGACGGGCAGGGTGATGGTGTCCGGCGTCGCGGTAACGGCGTCCATTCCTCCTCCGGGGCTCGAACCGTGTGCCCGAAGGAACGGCCGGAAGGAGGGCCGCGTTCCCAGCCGCTGCTTCGATGAACCGCTGAGCGGTCGTCCGCGTTGCTCCCCCGGACGGATCATCGACGGAGAAGACGCGTGGACACACTGTGGCCGCCGCAAGCGGCCGATCTTCTGGAGCAAGCCGCCGCGCATCTGCGGGCGCGCCGCGTTCGGGAATGCCTGGAGTTGTGCAGGCGCGCCGAGGCGATGGGCGTTGACCCACTGTCCACGGGCGGGGAGCGATGGATGGCGCACATGCTGCTGGGCGACTTCGAAGCCGCCTGGGCGGTGAGCGACGAGGTTCTCGCGCGGACGCCGCGTTCTGACCTGAACGCCACGGACCGTCCGTTTCACCGGCGCGCGGTTTGGGACGGCGCACCGTTCGACAGCCAGCGGGTTCTGGTCCGCTGTTATCATGGGCTGGGCGACATCGTGCAGTTCGCGCGCTACCTGCCTCTGCTCGCCGACCGGGCGGAGCGGCTGTGGTTGCAGGCGCCGGACGCGGTGCACCCCCTGCTGTCCGACATGCCGGGGGTGGAGGCCGTGTTTCCCTTGTCGGACGACGCACCGCTGCCGGCCTTCTCCGTGCAGGCGGAGTTGATGGAGTTGCCTTTCGCCTTCCGCACCACGCTGGCCACCCTGCCGGCGAACGTTCCCTACCTGTCGGTCGAGCCGGAGAGAGTGGAGGAGCAGGCGGCCCGGTTGATGCGCAGCGGCCGGATGAGCGTCGGGCTGGCCTGGGCGGCCGGCGGTTGGGATGGTGGGCACCGGTCCCTGCCGTTGTCCCTGGTGCGCCGGCTGATGGACGTGCCCGGCATCGACTGGGTGTGCCTGCAGCGCGGTGCGCCGTTGGACGAGGCCGGCTCATCCTTGGCATTCCGCGATGCCGGGCAGCGTAGCATGGACCTGCGCGACAGCGCGGCGATGATCCAGGGGCTCGATCTCGTCATATCCGTGGACACGGTGGTTGCTCATCTGGCCGGGGCGCTCGGTCGTCCCGTCTGGACTGTCCTGAATCACGAGGCTGACTGGCGCTGGATGCTCGACCGGGAGGACAGCCCCTGGTACCCGACCATGCGCCTTTTCCGCCAGCCTTCACCGGGACAGTGGGAGCCTGCTGTGGAGCGGATCCGAGCGGCCTTGGCATGAATGCGGGAAAGGGCCAAAGGCGTCGCATCCGATAACAATAAAGTAAAATTCGAAATAACTTTTAATAAACAAGGAAAAGCTCGGTGCAAGTACAAAGCGAATCAGACAGCAGGCCAAATGACCCTCTTAATATGACGTCCGTCAGCGTTGACATCCCATGCGCGCATAGGATAGGGTCTAAATCATCAGGGGCGTGAAGGTGCATAGCGGGATGCACGCCCCCAATCGCGGAATTTCCGGGCTATAGGAGGGCTGGGCTATGATGAGGATCGTGAACCTGGGACGCACCGGCCTCTTCGTCGTGATGAAGGGTGGTTCTGTGGCAACGCTGGGCGGACGCAGCCACTGGCGCTCGCTGGACGACGTTTGGCAGGCGGCCCGCGCCGAGAATGTCGTGGTCAGCGACATGGTCGTCCGCACCACCGTTTGATCGGGGCCAAAAGAACGGGGTTGGCGGCATCCATCCAAGGCAAAACTGACCGGCAACGGCAACGGCGCCGGCCACGCGATAAACGTGGCCGGCGCCCTTTTCTTTGATTGACCGAGCCGTAAACGTTGCGGGCGCCGGATCAACCGGCGCGGACGCGGGCCAGGAAACGATCGACCTCCGTGCGCAGCGTGGTCGACTGGCGGTGCAATTCCGTCGTGGCGTCGAGCACGTTGCGTGCCTCGCTGCCCGTGTCGGCCGCCGACGAATTCACGCGCACGATGGTTTCGCTCACCTCGCGGGTGCCGATGGAGGCCTGCTGGACGTTGCGGGCGATCTCTGTCGTCGCAGCGCCCTGCTCGTCCATCGCCGTAGCGATCGAGGTCGAGATCTCGTTAATGCGCGAAATGGTTTCGGAGATGGAGCGGATGGCGCCGACGGCTTCCTGGGTGGCGCCCTGGACGGCGCCGATCTGGGCGTTGATCTCCTCCGTCGCCTTGGCGGTCTGGTTGGCGAGGCTCTTCACCTCCGACGCCACGACAGCGAAGCCCTTGCCGGCTTCCCCGGCGCGTGCGGCCTCGATGGTCGCGTTCAGCGCCAGAAGATTCGTCTGGCTGGCGATGTCGTGAATGAGCTTCACCACCTGACCGATGCGGCTGGCCGCGTCGGCTAGGCCCTGCACGGTGGTGTTGGTGCGCTCGGCCTGGGACATCGCCTCGCTGGCGATGGCGGCGGACTGGGTGACCCGATGGCTGATCTCGCCGATCGAGGCGGTCAGCTCCTCCGCCGCGGCGGCCACCGTCTGGATGTTGACCGACGCCTCTTCCGCGGCCGCGGCGACCTGGGTGGACTGGACGCTGGTTTCTTCCGCCGTGCGGGACATGTTCTGTGCGGTGCTCTGAAGCTGCTGCGCGGCAGTCGCCACCGCCTGCACCACGCCCTTGACCTCGCGCTCGAAGGAATCCGCGGTGCTGCCCAGTTCGCGGGAGATGATCGCCGCCGTGTTCAGGTCGACATAGACCGATGTCGCCAAATCCATGTCGAGGAAGACGGCCTTGTTGATCGCCTGCAGCAGAAGCGCCAGCTTTTCCGGCTTCTTGCGATAGACCTGGGCGGCCAGTTCGATCAGCTTGTTCAGCGTGAAGCAATAGGCGCCCATGTACCAGCGCGGCTCAAGCCCAATTCGCTGGTGCGCCTGCCCGATCTTCAGCACCTGCGCCATATAGACGTCGTCGAAGGTGCCGGTGAAGACGTTCTTCAACCAGTGCTGCTTCTGCATCTCTCGCGCGCGGCTGACCGCAGCCGGGTTGGACAGCAGTGGGGCCACCTGCGGAACGCTGCGGAGGTAGCTGTAGAATTCCTCAAGGGTTTGGTCGATTCGCTGCGCCAGATAAGGCTGGAATTCCCGGAGGACAGCTTTCGAAGGCTCGTCGATGCGAAGAAACGAAATGCGATCAAGAATGGATTGTGTCTGGGCAGCATGCGACATGGATCGACTTCCCCGCGAAAAGGTCCCTGGTCAGGGTAACAGGATTTGCATGGAATGCAAAATAAACCACCCAACGACGATATTATGATGCGTGTTTAAAGAGGTGAAAACGGTCCGCGTTGTCGCAGGCATGTTACAAAAGAAATCCGGCGGCGCCGTTTGGCAGCCGCCGGATGGATGCGTGCAACGATGGAAAAGGCCGCTGAATTGCGGCGGCAAGCCTTCGTCAGGCTGCCGCGTGGGCCGTGGGACGCCGCAGGGCCTGGGCCGCGCTCAGCACGGCTTTCTGCAGCTTTTCAAAGGCGCGGACTTCAATTTGACGCACCCGCTCGCGCGAGACGCAGAATTGCTGGCTCAGCGCCTCCAAGGTGGAGGGATCATCCCTCAGTCGGCGTTCGAACAGGATGCGCCGCTCGCGGTCGTCCAGCCGTTCCAGCGCCTGACCGACCAGCCGCCGGCGCAGGGCCAGTTCGTCGGCCTCGGCGATCACGCTTTCCTGAGTCGGGCGGTCGTCGGCCAGCAGTTCCAGCCAGTTGGTCTCGCCGTCGCTGGACAGGGTGGCGTCGAGCGAGCTGTCGTTGGAGGACAGGCGGCGGTTCATTTCCACCACCTCCTGCTCCGGAACGTCCAGTTCCGTCGCGATGGCGGTCACCGTCGTGGGCGACAGGTCGCCCTGTTCCAGTTCCTCCATCTGGCTCTTCAGGCGGCGCAGGTTGAAGAACAGCTTCTTCTGCGCGGCGGTGGTGCCCATCTTCACGAGCGACCAGCTGTGCAGGATGTATTCCTGGATCGCCGCGCGAATCCACCATGTGGCGTAGGTCGCGAAGCGGAAGCCGCGCTCCGGATCGAATTTCTGGGCGGCCTGCATCAGGCCGACGTTGCCTTCGGCCACGAGGTCGGCAAGGGGGAGGCCGTAGCCGCCGAATCCGCGGGCGATCTTGATGACCAGACGCAGATGGCTGCCGACCAGCCGCTCCAGCGCCTGGGGGCTGCCGCGGTCGCGCCATGCAACGGCGAGTTCGCGCTCCTCGTCGGGCGCCAGGATCGGGAACCGCTTCGATTCTTCCACGTATCGGGACAGGCTGGCGTTTTCACCAGTCAGGAGTTTCTTGAGCACTCCAAGGCCTCCTCTCTCCAACGCTCCACCGCGCCCGTGACGCCATTCCCTTTCGGTGAGCGTGCAGGGACGCTCATCGTTTCGGCCTTGTGTTTGTGGGGGATTTGCCGAAATTATCCAGGAATGCGCCAATCGGACACGGTTACTGTGCCGGTCCAATTAAGTTGGATCAAGCGCATAAACGGCAATGCAGCAATATTTTTTGGCGTATACCCGGGCTATTCTGCTGCTGGGATCGCCGTTCCGGCCGAATGAACTTTTGTTACAGCGATCCGGCGACAGGATCTGACGTTTGGAAGAAGGGGGAATTCGGGTTTCTCCTTTTGGCCAGTATTCGGCCTGTTGGCGGTGCTTTCTTGGAGCGGCCCGGCCATTCGGCATGAAGAGATCAACCGAAAGGCATATGCGTATCAGGGTGATCCGGGCTTGCAAGCCATGCCGCGCAGCGGTTCGCTGCGGCACGGACTGTTCAGCCGCACTCCTTTCGTGCTATTCCCAGTTGAAGCCAGGGGGAGGCACCTATGCTCGTTCGCAACAGCCGACCGGACGATCTGGAACGCATCCAGACCATCTACGCCCATCACGTGCTGACCGGACTCGCGTCGTTCGAGGAGGTGCCACCGGATGTTGCCGAGTTGGAGCGACGGCGCAGCGACATTCTGGAACGCGGCATGCCCTATGTGGTGGCGGAAATCGACGGCGCCATTGCCGGCTATGCCTATGCCGGTCCCTACCGGCCGCGCACGGCTTATCGCTTCACCGTCGAGGATTCGATTTACGTAGACCCGGCCTGTGTCGGGCGCGGGGTTGGGCGCGCGTTGCTGGCGGAAGTAATCGCACGGTGCGAACAGGCCGGCTGCCGGCAGATGATCGCGGTGATCGGCGACAGCGGGAACACTGCGTCCATCGGCCTGCACCGTAGCCTGGGGTTTGAGCCGGCCGGCGTGCTGAAGTCCGTGGGCTTCAAGTTCGGCCGCTGGGTGGACTGTGTGTTGATGCAGCGCCCCCTGAACGCGGGCGACAGCACGCTTCCCGATCGGTAAGGGGTGCCGCATCTGATAAAAAGGCCGTTGGCTATGCCAACGGCCTAAGTCTAGGGAGGAAACGCTCAAGAGGCGTATGCGCAAAGCTATGTCGCACTGCACAATCGCGCTATGCGCAGAATGTCGCACACGCCCGTTTGTATCCCTGTCCCGCAAAACTGCCTGTCTGATTTGCAACAAACGACATCGGGCGCACCGTGATGAATGCGCCCGATCAAGTTTTGGCCAGGAGAGTTTGATCCGGGAAAAGCGGCGGGGATCATACGGTCGGCGGATGAACACGTCCAGTGCCCGCCGACCGTCAAACCCGGCAGATCAATGCGTTGGCATTGATCGAGAGGGTGATACGGACGACGCCTTCAGGCGCCGTCCGTATCAGTCCTGCGGCACCCGTTTCCGGCCGAGCCCCAGCTTGGTCGCCATTTCCGAACGGGCCTTGGCGTAGTTCGGGGCAACCATCGGATATTCCGCGGGCAGGCCCCATTTCGCGCGGTAATCGTCCGGCGTCATGTCGTAGACGGTCTTCAGATGCCGTTTCAGCATCTTCAGCTTCTTGCCGTCTTCAAGGCAGACGATGTAATCCGGCGTCACCGACTTCTTGATCGACACGGCCGGGGCCTGCTCGGTCTTTTCCGGAGCGGCCTTTTCCTCGCCGAGACCGCGGAACGCGTTCTGGACGTTGTTGATCAGCGACGGCAGGTCACCGACCGCCACCGTGTTGTTGCCGACGTAGGACGCGACGACCTTCGCGGTCAGCAGTTGCAGTTCCGATAATTCCATGGACATCGCGGCGCTCCGCTCCCTTCCCGTGCGTATCAGCCGTTGACCGAATCGCGGAGTTGCTTGGCAGGCTTGAACTTCGGAGCCTTCGAAGCGGCGATCTTGACGACTTCGCCCGTGCGCGGGTTGCGGCCTTCGCGGGCGGCGCGCTCGGCCACTTCGAAGATGCCGAAGCCGGCCAGACGCACTTCCTCACCACGGCCCAGCGCCGAGGAAATGCCTTCGAACACCGACTGAACGACCTTGGCGGCTTCGGTCTTCTTGATGCCGGCGTTCGTGGCGACGGTCTCGATGAGCTCGGCCTGGTTCATGCGCAACTCCTTGGGCAGAAAGGATTAGAGATTTTTGGGTGTTATTGGCAGAAGGAAACCATTTGCACAAGAGCCAACGCAGGAAAAGCAACCGCAAGTGTTCGCCCCGACGTGAATTCTTGCCTAACCTGTGGCTGGGATGCATCAAGGAGTATGCTTTACCGCGAATCGGACCACGCAGAGGCATGTCTTCTCACCACTGAACGGCACGACTCGTGCGACCCCGATGAACGCCGGGAGGGTCTTGAACAGCGGCTTTTCGATACCACCTCGAAGGCGTTCGGG
>JAEZPL010000304.1 GCA_023413605.1 Pseudomonadota bacterium | reverse complement strand
ACATAGGTGCGGTAGGCGCCGGATTCGGGATCGATGTAGAGGCTGCTGGTCGAGGAGGCCGGGTAGGTCGCCATGCCCGATGCGCCGAAGGCATCCAACTGGCAGCAGAAGAATTGCAGGTTGGCGCTGGCCAACGGCCTCGACGGCGGCTTCGGCAACGACACGCTCCGGGGCGAGGCGGGCAACGATACGCTGCTGGGGCAGGACGGGAACGATGACGTGGCGGGCGGACCGGGCGACGACCTGCTGGACGGCGGCGGTGGATTCGACCGGGCCATCTTTCCCTTTGCCTCGTCAAGCGCGGTGGCCCGAGCCGACTTGCTGTCCGGCGGGATCGACCTGATCGTCACCGGTCCCGGCGGCACGGACCGGCTGCGCAACGTCGAGACGCTGGTCTTCACCGACCGCACCATCCCGGCGGCCACGGCGGTCGCAAGCCTGCCGCGGGCCGAACCCGACCGAAGGGCGCTGGTCGACAACGGCACGGCCGGTTTCGAGGTGAGGATGGATCCGTACGTCGGGCCGGTGTCCTGGCTGGAAAACCAGTTCCTGGGCGAGCCGACCGGCGAGGCGGTGATCGGCAGCGACCGCGCCGATTTCATGAACCTTCTGGGCGGCAACGACGCGGCGGACGGGCAAGGCGGCGACGATGTGCTGGACGGCGGCACCGGCTCCAACTTCCTGACCGGCGGGGCCGGCACCGATACCTTCTATGTGGATGGGCGCGGCGGCGCGGTCACATGGTCCACCGTCACCGACCTTCAGCCGAACGAATGGGCCATCGCCTGGGGCTGGCGCGACGGCAACTCCCGCCTCACCTGGGACCAGATGGCGGGCGCCAGCGGATTCCAGGGCGCCACCGCGCGCGTGGACCTGGACGGCAACGGTTCCATCGACATGAGCGTGACCTTCGCCGGCCTGCCTGCCGGGGCGCTGGTCGCCTTGCCCGGCCAGGTGGACGGTAACACCTACCTTGCGATCCGGCTGGGCTGACCGGCGGCTTTCCACCGTTCGGAAAAGGACGGGACCGGTGCCTGCGCCGCCACCCCGCCCATCCCACATAGGGGGATCGAAACACGCCCCGGGCGGAGCCGGTCATGGAATGGGCCGGTTATGGAATGGGAAGTCCGATCATGAAACAGGTCATGTTCGTCGAACTCGGCATGGGGGTCGATCTGCACGGGCAGAACGTCACCAAGGCGGCGGTGCGCGCCGTGCGCAACGCCATCGAGCGCAACTCCATGCCCGGCATGCGCACCCTGGTGAACGGCGACACCAGCCAGATGAAGGTTCGCGTCCACCTTGCCGTGCCGGCCGACGCCGACCGGTTGGACCTGGAGCAGGTGCGCGCCGTCTTCCCCTACGGTCAGGTGACGTTCGAGGTCGTGCCCGGCGGGATGCTGGCCCCCAGCGGCATCTTCCTGGCCGATAAGGACGACCGCAACGAGATGATCTACGTCGTCAACGCCGCGGTCGAGGTCGGGATCTAGCTGTGGCGGCGCCGGGAGTCTTCCGGCGCCTGCTCCCGGTCGGTCATGCCGTAGTCGCGGATCACACCGGCGACGCGCAGCCGGTAGTCCGCGAACACGCCGTTGCGGCCCATGGCCTGCGCGTCGCGGTGCGGGTCCAGGGTGCGCCACGCGCGCACCGCCTCCTCGTCGCGCCAAAAGGACAGGGACAGGATCTTCCGCTCGTCGGTGAGGCTCTGAAACCGCTCGATGGAGATGAAGCCGTCGATCCCCTCCAGCAGGGGACGCAGCCCGGCCGCAAGGTCCAGGTAGGTGGCCCGCGCCTCGGGCTGCGGCACGACCTCGAAGATGACGGCGATCACGGCGCGATCCTGTCGGCGTGCGGCGTGGAGGCGAGCGTCAGGAAGGTCCGGTCCTCCCGCAGGATGAAGCGCCTTTCCTGGGCGAAGGCGTAATTCTCGCGTCCCAGCGGATCGTCCGCCAGCCGCGCCCGGTAGGCCTCGTACGCCGCCAGATTTTCGATGCTGTAGACGCCGTAGGCCAGCGTGGACGAGCCCTCGTGCGGAGCGAAATAGCCGATCAGGTCGGCGCCGCAGCGCGGAATCGCCTGCCCCCAGTTCCGGGCATAGGTGACGAAATCGGCCTTCTTCGTCGGGTCGATGTGGTAGCGGATGAAGCAGGTGATCATGGAAATCCCTCCCGTTTGGTGACGGCGCAAGCCTTCCACGATCGGGATCGGCGATGCTTCGGCCTTGACCGAAGCGTCGCGGGCGCGCTTGCCTGATGATGAGCCGCGCGGGAATCGGGAGCGGGAGCGCGTTGGAGGACCGACCGGATGATCAACACCAACCACATCGCCGAAGTCGCCACGCTGGTGGGCGAGCCGGCCCGCGCCGCCATGCTCGCCGCGCTGATGGACGGGCGGGCGCTCACCGCGACGGAACTCGCCGGCGTCGCCGGCATCACGCCGCAGACGGCCAGCGGCCATCTGGCTCAGCTGGCCCAGGCGAATCTGATCGCCGTGGAGCGGCAGGGCCGCCACCGCTACCACCGGCTCGCCACGCCGGAGGTGGCGCGGCTGCTGGAAACGGTGATGCAGGTGGCCGCCGTCATCGCGCCGAGGCCGCGCCGGGTGCCGGTCGTGGGGCCGCGGGACGCGGCGATGCGCCGGGCTCGGCTGTGCTACGACCATCTGGCGGGGGAACTGGGCGTCGCCATCACCGACGCGCTGGTGGAGCGCGGGGCCATCGAGTTCGACGATGGGGCCGGACTGGTCACCGAGCGGGGCGTTGCGCTGCTCCGCGACGCCGGCATTGCCTGGACCGACGAGGGGACGCGGCACTCCTCCCGCCCCCTGTGCCGCCCCTGCCTGGATTGGAGCGAACGGCGCCCGCACGTCGCCGGACGGATCGGGGCCGCGCTGTGCCGGCATCTGCTGGACCAGAACATCGTCCGCCGCATCGACGGCAGCCGGGCGCTGGCCGTCACCCCGATGGGACGGAACGCGCTGCACAGCCTCTTTGGGATCTCCTTGCTTGGCTGAGGTTGCTTGGCACGCCCGTTTCGTGCCAGCGTCGGCCCCATGAAACGCGCGCTCCGAATCGCTCTCATCGCCACCGGCCTCCTGGTCGGAGGCCTTGTCGTCACCGCCGCAGGCGTGGTCGTCGCCCTCCCGATGATCGCCGACCATGTGCCGCTGGGGCTGTCGCGCGTCGTCATGACCGACGGGCACCGCCGGGTGGAGATGCAGGGCATGGTGCACGTCGCCCAGCCCGCCTTCTACCAGGAGATCGCCGCGCACATCGCCCAGCGCCGGAAGGAGGGCTGGCTGGTCTTTTATGAAGAGGTGCGGCCGGACACCGGCACCTCGCCCAACGGCGTCGCCGACGTGCTGCGCCGGCTGGGCGCCAACTGGAACCCGGAGAGCAAGCAGCACCCCTACGAGATGATGGCCGGCGTGATCGGCGACGGGCTGGTGTTGCAGGACAACCGCGCCCTGCTCGGCCCGCCGGGGCCGGATGTCCGCAACGTGGACGTCACCCTGTCCCAGCTGCTCGCCGCCCTGCCTCCGGAGGAGCCCTCCGCCGCCGAGGAGAAGGAGACCATCGACCTCGCCACGCTGCGCCAGGAATTCGCCGGCCTGCCCGGATGGGTGCAGCGGCGGGTGCAGGCGAGCATCCGCATCATGCTGGCGGCGACCGCGTCCGGCGCCTTCGCCCGCGACATGCTGCCCGCCGCCCTGACCACGCTGCGCGAGGAGAAGGTGGTGAAGGCCATCCTGGACGAGCCCGGCCGCGACATCCTGATCCTTTACGGGCAGGTGCACATCGGCCACATCCAGGCGTTGTTGAAGGCGGCGGATCCGAACTGGCGCATCGCGTCAACCGCCAGCCTGCGCGCCCTCTGATACCAAAGGCGTTTGATGGCTTCCATCAAACTCCTTCGGTTCAAACCCGGCAGCACGTTGCGTAGCAACGTGCGAAAGGGGCATACGGCCGGCCCTTTGGCCGGTATGGCGCCGCGGCGATTTTCCTTCAGGAAACCGGAGAGGAAAACGGACGCGCGACGCGCGTTCCTTACGGCGCGATGGCCCACTGCCCCTTCTGATCGCGGCAGAAGGTCAGGCGGTAGGGCTGCTCCGTGTTGCGGATGAAGCGGGCGCGAACGTCGCCGCAGGGCGACCCTTCCTTTTCGAACAGCCGCTCCACCACCACGTCGCCGTGCATCTTCGTGGCAGGATTTTCCCACACGGCCCGGCTGCCCGCCTTGCCCTGCTGCATGGCATCACGCATCGCCTCGACCAGCGCGTTGCGGAACAGGGACCAGTCCTGGTCGGTCAGGTCCACGCCGCCCCGGTTGCCCAGGAACAGCCCGAACTGCGCCTGCGCCGGCCTCACCGTCAGCATGTTGGCCAGCACACCGGCGGCCAGGATGCCCGCAACGGCTGAAAGGACGATCTTTCGCATGGCACAGCTTCCATTCCTGCATTCTTATTCCGAAGGAAACTGGCCTGTCCGCCGGCCGGGCAGAAGGTTGCGAACGGGCGCGTTACCGTAAAGTACGTGCCATGGCCCACCCGGCCCCCGCCGATGGTTCATATCCGAAGGCCCGGTGCGATGAAGCCGTGGGCACTGCGGATTGCGGAGCGTTCGGCCGGATTGTAGGATGGCGGGATTTCAGGATGTACGTGTCCCACCCCCAGCCGGGACCGCCTGCGGCGGCTCCGCGCCACGCAACGGCGGTTCCTTCGATAAACGGAATTACAGGCCAAGGTAAGAGGCCGTAACGTACTTTCACGTTATGGCAGCGCTGCCGTGGGCAATCACCGCACGCAAGCGTGCAATGCGCCACCCTGCCCATCAAGGTCGCTGGACATCCGGCGTCGGGTTGCCCACGTTTTGCGCCCCAACTTGAAAAAGAGCGTCCGACAAGAACGTTCATGGGCAACAGCAAGGAGCAGACCCAAGTGTCCCTTTCCGCGTCGAGCAGCATCCCCGTCGATCCCAAGACCGAAGCCCGCCGTCTGTTGACGGAGGCCATCGCCACCTACCTGCAGACCTGCAAGGATCTGGCGGCTGCGACGGAGCGCGCGACCGAGGCGAGCGGCAGCATCGACACGTCGGCGCGGCGCAAGGCGTATCAGGCCCTGACGGAACTCGGCGATCAGGTCCGGCTGGCGCAGCGCCGGCTGACGACCGTCGCCCGGCAGGTCCGCCGCGTCCTGCCCCCCGCCGAGATCGAGGATGTGGCCAAGAAGCTCGACAAGCGGGATTCGACGGAAAGCGCCGCCGTTCTCGTGAAGGCCGCCCTGGCCGGCTGACCGGCGCGCACGGCATCACCCGGTCCCGACCTGTGCCGGGACCGGATGACGCCGTGCGCCATTGCGGAGTTTTCCGGAACGCCGGCCGGAACGCCTTACGCGCGGCCGGCCGAAGCGGTCCGCGCCGGCCGCCCTTCGATGGGGTAGGCGGGATCGTTGTATCCGGGCGAGGACGGGTGGCCGGTCACCACCAGCCGGTCCACAAGGGCCTCGTCCTCCGCCGTGAAGCTGTAGTCCAGCGCGCCGAGGTAGCCGCGCCACTGCTCCTCCGTCCGCGGCCCGGCGATGGGAGCGGTGACGAAGCGGTTGTTCAGCACCCAGGCTACGGCGAACTGGCCCGGCGTGATGCCCCGCGCCTCGGCGTGGCGCTTGATCTCCTGCGCGATCTCCAGGCTTTCGGGCCGCCATTCCGTGTTCATCATGCGCTGGTCCCTGCGGCCGGCGCGGGTATCCGCGGGCGGCTCGTCGCCGGGGCGGTACTTGCCGGTCAGCACGCCGCGGGCCAGCGGGCTGTAGGGGACCACGCCCAAGCCGTAGTGGCCGCAGGCGGGCAGAATCTCCACCTCCGGCATGCGGTTCAGGGCGTTGTAATAGGGCTGGCAGGCCACCGGGCGGTCGATCCCCAGCTCGTCGCACAGCCGGCAGACCTCGGCGATGCGCCAGGACCGGAAATTCGACAGGCCGAAGGTCCGGATCTTCCCGGCGCGGATCAGGTCGCCCAGCGCCGACACGGTTTCCTGCAACGGCGTGTCGGGATCCTCACGGTGCAGATAGTAAAGGTCGATCCAACCCGTGCCCAGGCGGCGGAGGCTGGCGTCGCAGGCCAGCATCACCCGGCGGCGCGACAGGCCGCGCTCGTTCGGGCCCTTGCCGGTGGGGTTGCCCAGCTTGGTCGCCACGACCCAGCGGTCGCGATCGGCCTTCACGGCGCGGCCGACGACCTCCTCCGACCGGCCTTCGTTGTAGACGTCGGCGGTGTCGATGAAGTTGATGCCGGCCTCGGCGGCGTTCGCGATGATGCGCCCGGCGGTCGGCTCGTCCGTCGGCCCGCCGAACATCATCGCGCCAAGGCACAGCGGCGACACCTTCACCCCGCTGCGGCCCAGCTTGCGGTAATCCATCGTCTCATTCCTCCCTGGTGCGGTCCGCTCCGACATTGCTTGTCCCGGCACGGGCTGCAATGTCCGCGGCACGCCGCAGGATAGCATCGGCCTGCTTGGCGTGCGCCATGTCCACCAGCACACCATCGACGCCGATGGCGCCCTTGCCCTCCGCGTTGGCCTGCCGGATGGCCGCGTTGACCGCGTTCGCCCAGGCGACCTGCCCGTCGGACGGAGAGAAGACCTCGTTGGCGAGCGCCACCTGCGAGGGGTGGATGGCCCATTTCCCTTCGAAGCCCAGCGCCGCCGCGCGCAGCGCGCTGGCCCGGTATCCCTCCGCGTCGCCGAAGTCGGTGTAGGGGCCGTCGATGGGGCGCAGCCCGTTGGCGCGGCAGGCGTTGGCGACCCGCGCCATGGCGAAGTGCCACTGGTCGTTCCAGTGCCGCTCCCGCCGCCCGCCTTCATCCGTACCGGCCCCGGTCAGGACGGCATAGCGGGCGCTGGGGGTGCCGAACACCGTGTCGAAGGTCTGCATGTCCACGGTGTAGTCGCCGACGCCGAAGATCATGGCCTCCAGCCGGTCGGAGGACGCGGCGATCTCCTCCGCGTTCGCCACGCCGCGCGCGGTTTCGATCAGCACCTCGATCCCGGTCCGCTTCTCCCGCCCCTGCTCCCGTTCGATCAGCACGAGGATTTGTTCGACGAAGCGGACGTCGAAGGCGGACCCGGCCTTGGGCAGCAGCACGAGGTCGAGGCGCGGCGCGCGGGACACCACCTCCACGATGTCGCGCAGCGCCCAGGGCGTGTCCAAGCCGTTGACGCGCAGGGCCATGGTCTTTGGACCCCAGTCCAGCTCGTTCAGCGCGCGCACGGCGTTCTCGCGCGCCTGATCCTTGGCGGCGGGGGCGACGGCGTCCTCCAGGTCCAGGAACACCACGTCGGCGGCCCCGGCCGCCGCCTTCGCGAAGAAGCGTTCGGAGGTCGCCGGCACCGCCAGTTCCGACCGTTGCAGCCGCCGCGCCCTGACTTCGCGCATCCTCATTGCACGGCCTCCGTGACGGAGCGCGGGTCCACGATCCGCCCCGCCAGCGCGCTGGCCGCCACCGTCGCGGGGGAGCCGAGGTAGATCCGCGCCGTCCGATTGCCCATCCGCCCCACGAAGTTGCGGCTGGAGGAAGAGATGCACACCTCGTCCTCCGCCAGGACGCCCTGGTGGATGCCGGCGCAGGCGCCGCAACCCGGCGTGGTGACGGTGCAGCCCGCGTCCACCAGCGCCTCCACGACGCCGGCCGCCAGCGCCCGCTTGTAGACGGCCTTCGAGGCCGGAGTGACCAGCATCCGCACGCCGGGGGCGATCCTCCGCCCCTTCAGGATGCCGGCGGCGACCGCCAGATCCTCGTACCGCCCGTTGGTGCAGGTGCCCAGCAGAGCCTGGTTGATGCGCACCTCCGGCAGGGTGCCGATGGCGTGCACGTCGTCCACGCGGTTCGGCACGGACACCATGGGTTCCACGGTGGCGAGGTCGATGGCCCATTCCTCGGCGTAGCGGGCGTCGGGGTCGGGCCTGGGAGGGCCTCCCTCATCATTGGCGACATCGATGCCCAGGTTGCGGTAGTGCTCCGCCGTCACGGCATCGAAGGGCACGGTCGCGAACTTCGCTCCCATCTCGATGCCCATGTTGCAGAGGGTCATCCGCTCCGGGATCGAGAACTGGCCGATGCCGTCGCCGTGATACTCCACCGACCGGTAGATGGCGCCCCGCGCCGTGACGCGCTTCAGGATGGACAACACGACGTCCTTCGCGGACGCACCCGGCGCCAGCCGGCCGGTCAGGGTGACGCGCACGCTTTCCGGAACGCGGAACCACAGGGCGCCATGCGCCCAGAGATAGGCCATCTCCGCCGCACCGATGCCGCAGCCGACGGCGCCGACGGCGCCGGTCGTGGTGGTGTGGGAGTCGGTGTTCGTCACCATCTGGCCGGGGCGGACGAGGCCGCTTTCCACCGCGATCTGGTGCGAAATCCCCTCCCCCACGTCGAAAAGCCGGTCGATCCCGAACCGCTCGCACAGCATCCGCCCCACCCGCTGGACATGGGCGTGCAGCGGCGTGTCGGCGGGGGCGTAGTGGTCGTAGAAGATCGCGACCCGCTCAGGCGCGGCCAAACGCTCCACCCCGTTCGCCTTCAGGTAGCGGTCGATCAGCCCGATGCCGTCGTCCAGGCTGAAGGTCCAGTCCGGCTGGATTTCCACGAACTCCCCGGCGGCCACCGCACGCCCGGCGAGGCGCGACATGATCCGCTCGGCCAAGGTCTGCCCCATCGCAATCCTCCCCCTTTGTTGGTCGTTTCAGGCCGCCCGCGGGCTCCACAGACCGCCGCGGGACACCAGCGCCAGCAGCTCCGGCGGCAGGGGCGGAAAGGCGTGCGGCACGCCGTTCACCGTCGCGGTTCCGCCCGCGAGGTCCGCCTCCACCCGGTCGCCCTCGGCGATGGCCCCGGCCAGTTCGGGGGCGATCACGACCGCCAGCCCGTTGTTGATGGCGTTGCGGAAGAAGATGCGGGAAAAGGACTTGGCGATGACCAGACGCGCCCCCGCCCCGATCAGCGCCGTCACCGCGTGTTCGCGCGACGACCCGCAGCCGAGATTCCAGCCGCCGACCAGCACGCCGCCGGCCCGGATCTTTTCGGAAATCTCCGGCCCCAGCGGCTCGAACAGGTGCTTCGCCTGATCCTTCGGGTCGAGCACCGCCAGATAGCGGGCCGGGAAGATGACGTCCGTGTCGACGTCGTCCCCGACCACCGTGGCGACGCCCTCGGCCAGAGGGCGGCCCGGTCCAGGGGCAGGCTCAAGGTTGGGCTCAAGATTGGGCCTGGGGTTAGACATTGGCGAATCCTTTGTCCAGACGCTCCGCGATCTGTCGCGCGGTGCGCAGCGTGCGTTCGGCGGGCGGCAGCATGTCGACGGCGATGAAGATGCCATCCACCACGGCGGTGCCGTGCCCGCGCTCCAGGCTGTCGCGGTAGGCCTGAACGATGCGCCGGGCGCGGGCGACCTCGGCCTCCGTCGGGGCGAAGACCTCGTTGGCGACATCGACCTGCACGGGGTGGAAGACCAGCTTTCCGCAGAACCCGAGCGACCGCGCGGCCAGAGCGTCCTGGCGCGTGGCCTCCGCGTCCTTCACCGCGGCGAAATAGGCCGCGTCGATGGCCTGCAGGCCGGCCGCCGCCGCGGCAACGACCATGACGGAGCGGGGGTAGAGCAGCGCATCCGCCGTGACACCGCCCCCCGTGACGGCGGTGAAGTCCCCCGACCCGAAGAACAGGGCCGTCGCGCGGGGGGATGCCTCGGCGATTTCCGCCGCCTTCAGCAGGCCCTTCGGCGTTTCGATGCTGACGATCAGCTCCACCGGCGTGGTCCGGCCCGCCCGCCGTTCGGCGGCGGTCAGCCGCTCGTCGAACCGGCGGAGCGCCCCGGCGCTTTCCACCTTGGGGATCATCAGGGAGTCGAGCCGGTCCAGCGGCAGGCTATCCA
The DNA here is from genome assembly GCA_023413605.1 of Pseudomonadota bacterium. Taxonomy (GTDB): domain Bacteria; phylum Pseudomonadota; class Alphaproteobacteria; order Azospirillales; family Azospirillaceae; genus Azospirillum. The sequence continues at coordinate 7,129 of JAEZPL010000304.1, read as the reverse complement.
GGTCCAGCGCGCTGTCATCGGTTTCCGTCCCGTTGATGCGCACGCAGCGTTCCCGACCGCCGAAGTCGAGGGCCAGGAGCGCGTCGGCGACGGCGCGCCGGGCCCTGTCCTTCTCGCCCGGCGGAACGCCGTCCTCCAGGTCGAAGACGACGCAGTCCGATGGCAGGGTGACCGCCTTGGCGAGCCGTTCCCCACGGTTGCCGGGGGTCAGCATCAGGCTGCGGCGCAGGCGGGGTTCCGACTGACGTGATTCCGGCCGGTTTGATTCAGGCATTCCCGGCCTCCCCCTCCACCAGCAGGCGCACGTCCTCCGGCACCTCGCCGAGGAAGAGGCGCTTCACGCTCTCGTTGGCGAGCAAAGCCGCCGCCGCCCCCGAGTAGACGACCTGCCCCGTGTGCATGACGTAGCCCCAATCGGAAAAGCCCAGCGCGCGCGAGGCCTTCTGCTCCACCATCACGACGGTCAGGCCGGTCCCGGCCAGTTCCCGCAGTTTTTCGAAGACGATGTCCACGTATTTCGGCGCCAGCCCCAGGGAGGGTTCGTCCAGGATGATCAGCGACGGGCTGGTCATCAGCGCCCGCGCGATGGCGAGCATCTGCTGCTCGCCGCCGCTCATGGTCCCGGCCAGCTGCCCCATGCGCTTGCCGACGATGGGGAACAGGGTGACGAGGCGGGCGATGGCCTCCTCGATGCGGTGGCGGTCGCCGCCCAGGATGTGGGCGCCCAGTTCCAGATTCTCGCGCACCGTCATTTCCGGCAGCACGATCCGCCCCTGCGGCACGAAGGCGATGCCGCGGCCCAGCCGGCGGTGAGGCGCCTCCCGCGTCACGTCGGTGCCGGACACCAGCACCCGGCCCGACCAGACCTTCAGCAGCCCCGCCGCCGCCTTGATCGCCGTCGACTTGCCGGCCCCGTTGGAGCCGATGACGCAGGTGATGAGCCCCTTGTCGAACGTCATGGAGGCCCCGCGCACCACGGGCACGTCCCCGTATCCCGTGGTCACGCCTTGCAGTTCGAGCAACGTGTTCGGTGACCCGTCCATCGTTCCCTCCCAAGGTCGCTGCATTTCCGTCTCAACAGTCCCCTCTCCCCCCTGGGGAGAGGGAGAATGCCTAGGGGAGAGACACGGTTAGCGGTTCGACCAGGCCGGCATGGGGATCACCGCTTCGACGGTCTTCAGCTCCTCGGGGTAGATGATTTCCCGCTTGCCGTTGCGGATCTGGACCAGCAGCCCCTTCACGCCGACCTGAAGGCCGGTCTTGGGGTCCACCTTGTGGTGGCCGAGCACGGTGTCCGTTTCCATGCCGGACAGCGTCTCGCGCAGCTTGTCCTGGTCGAGGCTGCCGGCCTTGCCCACCGCCTCCTCCAGCACCGTCACGGCGGCGTAGCCGAAGCCGGAGTAATAGCCGGGCTCCGCCCCGAACTTGTCCTTGTAGGCCTTCACGAACTCGGCGTTGCCCTTGGTCTTCAGGACCGGTTCGTAGAGCGACATGCCGACGACGTACTCGGCGTCCTTGCCCGCCGCCTTCAGGAAGTCGTCGATGGACGCGCCGTTGTGGATGAACAGCTTCGGCAGATAGTTGTTGGCCCGGAACTGCCGGACCATCTCGATGGCCTCGTTCGGGTACCCCACGGAGATCCACAGATCCGGGTTCGTCTGCTTGGCCTGCGCGAGGTAGGAGGAATAGTCGGACGTCCCGGCCGGGAAATACTCCGCCTGATCGATCTTGATGTTGCGGTCCTTGGCGATCTTTTTCAGCACGACCTCCATGTCGCGCGCCGCCGAATAGTCGCGGGAGATGATCGACATGGTCTTCAGGCCGTACTTCTCGGCCACCGGCCCGACGCCCTCCACATAGGCGGAGATCGGGGCGGCGGTCTGGAAGATGTATTTGAAGTTGCGCTGGTGGATCTTCTCCGACGCGCCGCCACCGTTGATCATGACCCGCTTGTGCTTTTCCGCCACCGCCGTGGCCGTGGCGGTGGAGGCCGACCCCCAGGGCGAGACCAGCAGGTCCACGCCGTCGTTGGTGATCAGGCGCTCGTACAGCCGCGCCGCCGTCGCCGGGTCGCTGCGGTCGTCGTAGAGCACCAGTTCCACCGGCCGGCCGAGCAGCCCGCCGCGGGCGTTCACCTGATCGCGCCACAGCTCGACCGCGCGCTTGTAGTGTTCGGCGGAGTCCGCAAGGTTGCCGGACTGCGACAGTGCGACGCCAACCTTGACCGGGTCAGCGGCGTGGGCCGACGCCAGCGCCAGCGCCGTTCCGGCCAGCAGCACCGTGCCCGCGAGCAGCGTTTGGAACCTGTTCATGCCATTCCCTCCCTCGATTGTCGTTCACCCATGGCCGCTTTCCGGCCTTGTTGCGGGCGGCTCCGTCGAATTTGATTCAGGCGGATGCGATTCAGGCGGCGGCGCTTTGCCCGCCCCCCGTCGCGGCCAGCACCTGCCGCCGCGTCGCCCCCTTGGAGGAGCGGCTGCGCTGCTCGATCCCCAGGATGGCGGCGATGTCCCGCGCCGCCGCGACGGCCTCCTCCGGGTCGATGCCGGTCCGCACGCCCATCGCTTCCAGCATGCAGACGATGTCCTCGGTCGGCAGATTGCCGATGGACCCGATCTCGCCCAAGGCACCCGGCATGACGATGCCGCCGCCGATGCCGCAGATGGAGCCTTCGATCCAGCGGGCGCCCGCGTCGATGGCGGCCAGCACGTTGGCCCCGCCCATGCCGGCAAGGTCGTGGACGTGGAAGCCCACCTCCACGTCGGGGTGGGCGTCGTAGAGGCGGCCGATCAGCCGCCCGACATGGGCCGGATCCTCCATCCCCAGCGAACCCGCCAGATAGAAGCGGCGGATGCCCGCGTTGCGCAGCCGCCCGGCGAGGTCCAGCACGCGGTCCTCCGGGATCGGCCCTTCGTAGGCGCACCAGAAGGCCACGCCGATGGCCATGACGAAGGGGATGCCGGCCGCGTCGGCGATGCGGAAGGCCGCCGCCCCCTCCTCCACGGCGACGTCCGGCGTCATGTTCTGGTTCTTCTTGAGGTAAAGCTCGCCGGCGGTGATCAGCCCCAGCATCTCCCCCACGCCGGCCGCGACGGCCCGTTCGGCGCCGCGGGCGTTGGGGACGAGCGCGCGGTAGACCGTGCCGGGCCGGCGCTTGATCCGGGCGAAAACCTCGTCCGCGTCGCGCAGGTTGGGGATCTTGCGCGGGCTGACGAAGCCCGTGACCTCGATGACCGGAAAGCCGGCGTCGGTCAGGCGGTCCACCATGCGGATCTTGGCGTCGGTGTCGATCCATTTGGGCAGGCTTTGCAGCCCGTCGCGGGGGCCGACCTCCGCCACCAGAACGCTGTCGGGAATTCGCAGCATCTCTCGCCTCCTCAAAAATAAGCGTCCTGGACCTTCGGATCGGTGCGGATGACGTCGGCGGTCCCCTGCGCGATGACCCGCCCCTGGGCCAGCACGTGGATGGTGTCGCAGATCTCCAGGACGATCCGCATTTCGTGGTCGATGAAGAACAGGGTCAGGCCGCGCTGGCGCAGCGCCTCCAGATGATCGACGATCCGGTTCTGAAGCCGCGGGTTGATGCCCGCGAAGGGTTCGTCCAGCAGCATGACGGTGGGGCGCAGCATCAGGGCGCGGGCGATCTCCACCAGCTTGCGCTGGCCGTAGGACAGCTCCGTCCCCCACTTGTCGCGCAGCCCCTCGATCTCCAGGAAGGCGAGGAGGTCCATCGCCCGCTCCACCGCCTCCGCGTCCGATGCGCCGTGCGCCACGGCGACGAGGTTTTCCAGCACGGTCATCTCGCCGAACAGGCGGCTGATCTGGAAGGTGCGGCCGACGCCGTGGCGGCAGATCTGCGCGGGGGAGGCCCGCGTCGTGTCGTGGCCGTTCAGGACGATCCGCCCCCGGTCGGGCCGCAGGGTGCCGGCGATGATGTTGAACAGTGTCGATTTCCCCGACCCGTTCGGCCCGATGACCCCGGTGATGGAGCCGCGCGTCACCGACAGATCCACGTCGGACAGGGCGACGAGGCCGCCGAAGCGCTTGCCCACCCCCTCCACCATCAGGATGCGGTCGTCGGTCGCGGCGGCGGCGCCGGCGGTGCTGGAAAAGCCGGGCGGCAGATCGGCGGGCGGCGTCTGGATGCGCTGGACGTGCATGTCAGTGGGCCTCCTTCGGGGCGGTTCGGCTCGGGCTCGGGCGGCTGGCGAGGCGGCGCAGGCTGCCCCGCGCGGCCGGCACCCACCACCAGTCGCGGCGCATGGCGAAGCTGACGATGCCGCGCGGCATGTAGAGGACGACGCCCAGGATCACGACCCCGACCAGGGCGAGGTAGACCTCCGGGAAGCGCGACCACAGAAGCTCGTTCACCACCGACATGACCACGGCGCCGACCAGCGGGCCGAAGGTCGTTCCCATGCCGCCCAGCAGCACCATGGCGATGGTGGTCAGCTCGGTCATCGGCGCGAAGGCCGTGGCCGGGTCGATGAAGCTGAGATACGTGGCGTAGAGCGAGCCCACCACGGCCGGCCCGATGGCCGACACCACGAAGGTGCCGATCTTCAGCCGCGTGGTGCGGATGCCCAGCGCGTCGGCGGCGGTCTCGTCCTCGCGGATGGCGAGAAGCTGGATGCCGAGGCGCGAGTTGTCGAGCCGCCACGTCATCAGCACCATGCCGAAGGCGATCGCCCACAGCACGAAGTACAGCGGCTTCAGGTCGGTCATCGGCGTCAGGTACAGACCCGTGCCGCCCTGGGTGATCCCGTCGAAGCCCAGCGCGAAGGATTCGCACACCCGCGCTATGCCGAACATGCCGATGGCGAAGAACGGCCCCTTCACCCGCAGCATCGCCCCGCCCAGCGGCAGCGCCAGCAGCGCCCCGCTGAGGCCCGCGACCGCGGCAGCCGCCAGCCAGTGGACATCCGCGTTCATCAGCAGGGAGCCGGTGTAGGCGCCGACGCCGAAGAAGGCGACCTGACCGAAATGCGTGTAGCCCGCGTAGCCGCCGATGAGGTTCCAGGAATAGGCCAGCGCCACGAAGACGAACAGCTGGATCGTGAAGGACAGCGCGTATTCGCTGCCGAAGAAGGGGATCGCCGCGGCAAGCGCCGCCGACACCGCGATGATGACCAGGGACTTCATGCCCGCACCCCCATGCCGAGGATCCCGCGCGGACGGACCAGAAGGACGACCAGCATGACCAGGAACAGCATCGCCGACCCGATCACCTGCCCGAACCAATAGCCGCCGAACACCTCCAGCACGCCCAGCAGCAGGGCGGCCAGCATCGCGCCGGGATAGCTGCCCATGCCGCCCACGATGATGACGGCGAAGGCCTTGATGCCGAACCGCGCGCCCAGCTGCGGGTCCGACGCGAAGGTGGGCGCCAGCAGCACCCCGGCCAGACCGGCCATGGCCGCCCCCAGCGCGAAGGTGACGTTGCGCACCGTGTCGATGGAGATGCCGTTGATGACCGCCAGTTCCGGCGCCTGCGAGACGGAACGGATGGCCCGCCCGAAGCGCGTGTTTTGCAGGAACCACCAGACCAGCAGCGTCGTCGCCATGGCGACCAGGAAGGACACCAGCCGGGACAGCGCCACGTCGTAGCCCAGCAGATGCACCGACCCGCCCAGCACGCCGGGCAGCCCGCGATAGCCGCCGCCCCAGATCAGGATCGCCACGTTGATCAGGATCGTCGAAATCGCGAAGGTGGCGAGCAGCGACATGATCATCGGCCCGTCGGCCAGCCGCCGCAGGACCAGAACCTGCATCGCCAGCCCCAGCCCCGCCGTCAGCAGGGGAACGGCGACGATGGCGACGAAGAAAGGCAGATGCAGCCCGGTGACGATGGTCACGGTGGTCAGCGCCCCGATGGCCAGCATATCCCCGTGGGCGAAGTTGATGACGCGCATCACCCCGAAGACGAGGTTCAGGCCGCAGGCCATCAATGCGTACAGGCCGCCCAGCAGAATCCCGGCGATGAGCAGTTCAACGACTGGCATCTCCGCACCTCCATTGCCTAGGGGAATGTTGCGTTTCAGCCCTTCGGGGCCTCCACGGGGCCGGAATCGTCCAGCGCGCTGACGATGGCCTGGAAGGCCGGCGGTACGTCCATGCCGTAGCGGCGGAAGGCGCTGCGCAGGATCACGCCGCGGAAGGTCCGTTCCGCCACGTCGGGATCCCGCGAGGCGAGCGCCGCGAGCATCAGTTCGTGGTTGCCGATGACGCGCGGCACCGCCCGCTCATGGTCCGGGTGGCTCAGCAGGAACAGCCAGACGAGGCTGCTGATGGACCGCCAGGCGCCCAACAGATATTCGTTGCCGGCCAGGATGCAGAGCCGCTCGTGGAAGCCCCAGTCCAGTTCCCGGTAGGCCATGGCGTCGCCGGACTTGCCGACCCGCTCCATCTCGCGGGTGCGGGCCTCCAGGTCGGCCAGCATGTCGTCCGTCAGGGCGGAGGCGACGATCCGGGCGGCGAAGCCTTCCAGGTTGGCGCGCATCATGATGACCTGGATGGCGCTTTCGTCCGTCACCGACTTGACGAAGGTCCCGCGGTTCCGCCACGTCTCGACGAGGCCGCGCGCACCCAGCTCCTTCAGAGCTTCCCGCAGCGGCCCCCGGCTGACGCCGAGGCGCCTGGCCAGAGTCAGTTCGACGATGCGGTCGCCGGGTTTCAGTTCCCCTTCGCGGATCGCCTGGATGATGCGCCCCGCGACGATCTCCGGCAGGGAGCGCTGTTCGGGAAGCTTCCAGGAACCGTCGGTTTCGTCGCCGCCGGCGCGGTCGATCTCCCACCCCCGTGCGGCGCTGTCGGAATCGTACATGCTGCGCGCCCTCCCCCCTCAAATCACGCTTTCAGATCACACCCGCGGCGGAAAGCGCGGCCATCCGCTCCTCCGACAGGCCCAGCAGGCCGCGCAGCACCTCGTCGTTGTGGGCGCCGAGCGGCGGGCCCAGGCTGTCGATTCCGCCGGGGGTGTCGGTCAGGCGCGGCACGACGTTCGGGATGGCGACCTCGCCGATCCGCTCGTCCTTCACGAAGGCGATGTTCTGCCGGGCCTTGTACTGCGGGTCCTCGAAGATTTCGTCGATGGCGTAGACGGAGCCGCAGGGGACCTGGAATTCCTCGC
>JAEZPL010000255.1 GCA_023413605.1 Pseudomonadota bacterium | reverse complement strand
GCCGAACGTCTTTACAAGGCCGGCTTCATCATTCAGTCCAACGCCATGCAACGCTTTGCCGAAGATTACGACATCCCGGGCTTGGGGAAGGGTGTCATGCCGGCGTGGAGGGAACTGAAGCCCATTTCGGTGTCATAACGCAACATCATGATACAAACAGTTCGTTCTTGTTCCGTTTTCATTGCCGCGCTATGATCGTGCCGTCTTCGGTCGAACTGCGTCTGATTTCCTCTTCGGTCCTCCGCCGGATCACCGACGCATGAACCAAGCAACGTTTCCGAAAAAACGTTGCATGATGTTGCAAGCCCTGCTTCCTGCCCATAATGCCGACTTCGACGCCCGTGCAACACCGCACAACGGCCACGCTCGGCCACTCGCAACAAGTCGTTGAAACAGAATAAGAAATCGATACTTAGGCCATTGTGCAGGATGAATCCCCTGCACAATCTGCACAACGACGCCCAACAGACGAATTCATGGAACGCATGACGATCGGGGCGAATGCTCCAACGGGCACGGTGCAGCCATGGGGCTGCCCGATTCCATAAGGCCCGGAATGCGGCAGCCGGCCCTGTCCAACGGCGCGCTTCATCCCCACTCTCTCCATGCTAGAGTTCGTCCCAGCGACGCCGACACGGCCAAACAAGGTTAGAGAAAAGCCATCATGGACAAAGGCACGCCCAAGGCCATTCGCCTGCAGGACTATCGCCCGCCCGCGCACCTGATCGACACGGTCGACCTGACCTTCGACCTCGGGGAGGAGGTCACCACGGTGCGGGCGCGGCTCGGGATGCGCCGCAATCCGGCCCGCGACGACGCGGCTTCGCAGCCGCTGACGCTGGACGGGCAGAGGCTGGACCTCGTGTCGGTGGCGCTGGACGGCAAGCCGCTGACCGACGCCGACTACACGGTCACCCCCGACCACCTGACCGTCCATAGCGTGCCCGACGCCTTCACACTGGAAACCATCATCCGCATCAAGCCGCAGGAGAACACGGCGCTGGAGGGGCTGTACAAGTCCTCCGGCAACTTCTGCACCCAGTGCGAGGCGGAGGGCTTCCGCAAGATCACCTACTTCGCCGACCGTCCGGATGTGATGGCGCGCTACACCACGACGATCACCGCGGACAAGGCGCGCTATCCGGTGCTGCTGTCCAACGGCAACCTCGTGGACTCCGGCGATCTGCCCAACGGTCGCCACCGCGCGGTGTGGGAGGACCCCTTCCCCAAGCCCTGCTACCTGTTCGCGCTCGTCGCCGGCAACCTGCGGCACCAGGAAGATCACTTTCGTACCGCCTCCGGCCGCGACGTGACCCTGCGCATCTATGTGGAGCCGGGGAACGAGGACAAGGTCGACCACGCCATGCGCTCGCTGATCAAGTCGATGCGCTGGGACGAGGAGGTGTACGGGCTGGAATACGACCTGGACATCTTCAACATCGTCGCGGTCGGCGACTTCAACATGGGGGCGATGGAGAACAAGTCTCTCAACGTTTTCAACACCAAATACATCCTGGCGAAGCCGGAGACCGCCACCGACCAGGATTTCCTGGGCATCGAAGCCGTGGTGGCGCACGAGTATTTCCACAACTGGACCGGCAACCGCGTCACCTGCCGCGACTGGTTCCAGCTGTCGCTGAAGGAAGGACTGACCGTCTTCCGCGACCAGGAGTTCTCCAGCGACATGAACTCCCGCGCGGTGAAGCGCATCGCCGATGTGCAGCGCCTGCGCACCGTGCAGTTCCCGGAGGATTCCGGCGCCATGGCGCACCCCGTGCGCCCGGACAGCTATGTGGAGATCAACAACTTCTACACCCCCACGGTCTACGACAAGGGGTCGGAAGTCATCCGCATGATCCACACGCTGCTGGGACCGCAGAACTTCCGCAAGGGCATGGATCTGTACTTCGAACGCCACGACGGGCAGGCGGTGACCTGCGACGACTTCGTGGCCGCCATGGCCGACGCCAGCGGCGTGGACCTGTCGCAGTTCAAGCTCTGGTACCGGCAGGCCGGCACGCCGGAACTGGACGTGACCGGCGTCTATGACGACACGGCCAAGACCTACCGCCTGACCGTCAAGCAGACCGTGCCGCCCACCCCCGGCCAACCCGACAAGCAGCCCATGCACATTCCGCTCGTCCTGGGCCTGCTCGGCCCCGACGGGGCGGATCTGCCGCTGACGCTCAAGGGGGAAGACACGCCGGCCGGCACCAGCCGCACGCTGCACGTCACGAAAGCCGAACAGACCTTCGAGTTCGTGAACGTCCCGGCTCGCCCGGTGCCGTCGCTGCTGCGCGGCTTCTCCGCGCCGGTGAAGATGAGGGCGGATCTGTCGGACGCCGACCTGACCTTCCTGATGGCCAACGACAGCGACGCCTTCAACCGCTGGGAGGCCGGGCAGACGCTCGCCACGCGCCTGCTGCTGTCGCTGGTCGCCGACCAGCAGGCCGGACGGCCGCTGGCCCTGCCGCAAAGCTTCATCGACGCCGTTGCCGCCGTGCTGAAGGACGCGGAGCAGGATCCGGCCTTCGCCGCCCAGGCGCTGGTTCTGCCGACCGAGGCCTACCTCGGCACGCAGATGGAG
>JAEZPL010000241.1 GCA_023413605.1 Pseudomonadota bacterium | reverse complement strand
TTCGAGGGCGACAAGGCGACCCATCGCTTCAAGGGCGGGCTGCTGGTCTACAACGAGGCGGTCGGCGCCGCGAAGAGCAGCATCACCGGCAAGCGGTGGACCGGCACGGCAACCTGGATGGAACCGGCCTTCTCCGATGGCACCCCGGTGCGGCAGGTCCACAAGCCGGAGGAGTGGCCGTTCCAGCTGATCAGCGCGAAGTCGGTGCTGGTCAGCGCCTACACGATCGCGGCCAGCCGCCTGCGCCATCTGCACCCGGAGAATCCGGTCGGCATCAACGTGGAGGACGCCCGGCGTTTCGGCATCGAGACCGGCGACCGCATCCGCATCGCCACGCCGGGCGGAAGCGAACTGGCAACGGCCATCGTCCGGCACGGCGTCATGCCCGGCGTGCTGGCGGTGGAGCACGGCTTCGGCCACAAGGAGTACGGCGCCCGCCCGCACGTCATCGGCGGCCGGAGCCAGCCGAACGTCCCGGAGATCGGTGCGGGCATCAACCTCAACGACCTCGGCCTCTCCGACCCGACCCGCAAGGGCGCGTCGATCTGGGTCGATCCCATCGCGGGCACCTCGGTGCGCCAGGGCATTCCGGCCAAGCTGGAGCGACTCGCCGCCGCATAACCCACGTTCGGGCAGGGCGGCCACAGGTTGGCTGTCCTGCTCTGGCGTCTTTCGGTCGGCGAAGTCGGCCTCCGCGGCGACTGCCGCGGTGGGCTCATCCCGGTCCCCTCGCGCCTTGCGCCGGGTTGCGGGCGAAGGCATCACGGTTTCTGCAACAGGGCGCCCGCCGTGCCGAGAACGGCGCGCGTGATGTCCGCCAATGTCCGGCTTGCGATGCGGCTTCGTTGCCAGAACAGCGGCACATCCAGCGGCTGATCCGGGACCAGGGCGACCAGCCGCCCGTCGCGCAGATGATCCGCGACCAGCATCTCCGGATTCATCCCCCAGCCGAGCCCGGCCAGCGCCGCGTCGATGAAGGCCTGGGACGAGGGCAGCCAGTGGGTCGGCGACGCGATCTCCGTTCCGAAGGCCTGCCGCGTCCACTGCGTTTGCAGCCGGTCCTTGCTGTTGAAGGTCAGACGCGGCGCACGGGCGAAGGAAGGGTCGTCCAACCCCTTGGGAAAATGGCGGCGGACGAACGCCGGGCTGGCGGTCGCGACGTAGCGCAGCGCGCCCAGCGGCGTGCTGTCACATCCCTGCACCGGCTTGGCGCTGGCCGTCACCGCAGCCAGAACCTCGCCCCGGCGCAACCAGTCGGCGCTGTGCTCCTGGTCGTCGAGAACGAGGTCGAACAGGACGTCCGGCGTTTCGGCCATCGCGGTGACGAACCACGTCGCGAGGCTGTCCGCGTTGACCGCGATGCGCACCGCCACCGGCGGACCGGCGTGCCGAATGCCCGGAAGGTCATGGCGCAACTCGCTTTCCAGCAGCGACACCTGCTCCACATGCTGGCACAGGCGCTGTCCCGCCGGGGTGCCGGTGCAGGGAACGCCCCGCACCACCAGGATGGTCCCCAGCCTCTCTTCCAGAAGCTTCACGCGCTGGGACACGGCCGAGGGGGTGACGTGGAGCTGCTGCGCCGCCTGTTCGAAGCTGCCGGTGCGGATGACGGCCGCGAGCGCGGCGAGCAGGGCGTAATCCAGCATGGATTAGCGTTCCTTAACTCAGATAAGGGACTTTAATTATTCTAATCCTGCCGGCCATGCTACCGGAATGGCATCCGTCGTCGAAAGAGGCCGCCATGCTGTCCGCCTTCGTTCCCGGCCTTCTGCTGGGTCTCAGCCTGATCGTCGCCATCGGCGCGCAGAACGCCTTCGTGCTGCGCCAGGGATTGCGCGGCGAGCACATCCTGGCGGTTTGCCTGACCTGCGCCGTGTCCGACGCCGTGCTGATCCTGGCGGGCGTCGGCGGCTTCGCCCAGGCCGCCACCTGGGTGCCATGGCTGGAAACGGCGACGCGGTATGCCGGCGCGGCCTTCCTGCTGGTCTACGGCCTGCGCAGTTTCCGGGCGGCCGTTCGCGCGGGAGGCACGCTGGCACCGGCGGATGCCGTTCCGGCCGGTCTCGGCGCGACGCTGGCGACCTGTCTGGCGCTGACGTGGCTCAACCCGCACGTCTACCTGGACACGGTGGTGCTGGTCGGCTCCGTGTCCACGCAGTTCGCGGCGGGCAAGCACGCCTTCGCGCTCGGCGCGATGACGGCGTCCTTCCTGTTTTTCTTTTCGTTGGGGTACGGTGCGCGTCTGCTGCGGCCCGTCTTCGCACGGCCGGGAGCATGGCGGGTGCTGGACGTGGGAATCGGCGTCGTCATGTGCGGCATCGCCGCAACGCTGGTGGCCTGATTCCAGGTCACGACCACCGCCAACGTCACCTTCATGGAGGCCCGAATGTATGTTCCGCCCGCGTTTCGCGAAACCGACCTGCCCTTCATCCACGAGACGATGCGCGCCGCCGGGCTTGCCAATCTGGTCACGGCCACGGCGAACGGGTTGACGTGCACGCCGATGCCCCTGTTCCTGAACGAGCGCGAGGGGGACATGGGCACGCTCTACGGGCACGTCGCGAAGGCCAATCCCCAGTGGAAGGAACCGCCGGTCGGGGAGGCCCTGGCGATCTTCATGGGGCCGGACGCCTACGTCACCCCATCCTGGTACGCGGGCAAGAGCCGCGACGGAAAGGTCGTTCCGACGTGGAACTACGTGGCGGTCCACGCCTACGGCCCGGTCGAGTTCTTCGACGATGCCGACCGGCTGCTGGAGGTCGTCACCCGCCTTACCAATCTTCACGAGGCATCCCGCCCCGAGCCGTGGGCGGTCGGTGACGCCCCGCCCGATTTCATCCAGGCGCAGTTGCGGGGCATCGTCGGCGTGCGGCTGCCCATCACCCGGATCGACGCCAAACGGAAGATGAGCCAGAACCGCAATGCCGAGGACCGGGCTGGCGTGAAGGAGGGGCTGTCCCAGAGCGCCGTCGCGCGGGACCGGCAGGCCGCCGCCCTCATCCGGGACTGACGGCAGGCCGCAAGCCGCCGGTCAGTGCCCCGCGGTCAGGCGCCGACGGGCGATGGCGCGGTGAATCCTCATGCGGTCAGCGACCGTGCGGATGCGTCCCCGGACGCCGGGGGCGAACAGATTGTCCAGATCGCGGCCGAACAGTTCCCAGCTCCGCACCGGCCCCGTGTCCAGGTGCAGGAAGGAGGAGCGCGGGTACCACCCCACGCCGCCGCGCTTCAGCTCCAGGGCCTTGCGATGCGCGTCGGACAGGCGCGCCGGAAAGGTGACGTCGATCGCCTTGCCGAGCAGGTGCTGGCTGTGTTCGGCCACACCGAGACCCTTTCGCGCCAGCTTGGCGTTCGTTTCGGGCGTGCGGAAGGCGGACAGCACGGTCGCCCGGCTCTGCCCCACCGCCTCCATGATGTCCGCCAGCAGGTCGAGCGTGCCGACATCCACCGGCCCGACCTTGTCGGCGCGATGGTCGCGCAGAAACTTCGCCAGATCGGCCATCGCGTCGGGCAGCGGGCCGTCCGCGTCTCGGAAGGGGCCGCTGAAGCTTTCCCCGGTGTTCTGGTTGCGCAGGTTGAGCCGGCGCGCGGTCATCGGCTGCGCCAGGGCGGACGTCGGCATCAGCAGCAGCACGCCGCAGGCGGCCAGGAGATCGCGGCGTTTCAAGGGCATCATGGACATCGTGCAATCATTTCGCTGGTCACGCGTGGTTCCTGTCAACCGAATTGCGTGGAATCAAACGCTCCGGCTCGCCTTTCGGGCGAACGGCGGGATCATCGGGCGGTCAGGGAAACAGCCTCAGTTCCCCGCCAGCACCGCCAGACAGGCCGCGGGCGGCTCGGGAATGACCTTGGGCCGGGGGACCGGCGCTTCCTTCGGCGGCTCGAACCAGTTCATCAGTTCCTGGCCGCAGCCGTCGCCGGGCGGAATGGGATCCTGCGGCACGCAGGCCGTCGACCCGGCCGGACAGTTCATCCGCACGTGGAAGTGCGAGTCATGCCCCGCCCAGGGGCGGATTTTGCGAAGCCAGGACCGGTCGCCCGTCTCGCCCTCGCACAGCGCCAGCTTGATCGCCGGATTGACGAACACCCGCGCCACCGCCGGGCTGGTCGCCGCCATCCGCAACAGGCGCGCCTGCCGGGGGCCGAACCGGTCCGGGAAAACGCGCTGCGTGTCCCGGTTCACCATGGTCGGGAAATCCGTGCGTTCCCGATCCGCCCGCGCCAGCGGCGGCTGGTCGAGGTCGAACCACACGTCGACGTCCAGGCCGATCTGGTGACTGGCGTGCCCGCTTTCCATCCGCCCGCCGTAGGGCTTGGACATGTCGCCGATGGCCAGCCGTCCGAGCCGTTCCGCCTGCGCGCGGCGGGCGAGATCCTGGACGAACGCGATGCTGTCGGGGTGACCGTGGTTCCGGTTCCGCGACAGGTTGACGGCCTGATAGCCGACCCCCTCGGGCGGCAGCGTCCCGGCGCCGCGAATGCAGCCGTTGGCGTAGCTGCCGATCGGCTGAGCGGAAAAAGGTTGAGCGGTGAAGGGATCTGCCGGCGGGCGGGCGATCGCTTGCGGAAGGCCCACGGGCGGGGTGGCCGCCGGCACGGCGGCGGGGATGCCGGTGGGGGCCGCGGGTGCGGACAGATGCGCCGGGTCGGCCGCCAGCGCGCCGGTGGACCACACCCCGCACAGGACCGTCAGAACAGCAAGGGGACGGCCAAGGGAATGACCAATGGAATGGCGTTGCGTCATGACCGGCACCGGAAGCCTCACTCTTGAACCGGGCCGAACCTAGCACGGAGCCGCCGGCTTGGGCGTTACATCGAGGCGTCACCGCGTCTGTCCGGTGGGGCCGCCCCCCTGCCTGCCCGGCTTCGTGGGCGGACGCGCCGCGTCCAGTTCCAGCAACTCGCTCAGCAGTTCCTGCTCCAGTTCGGCCACCAAGCGCCGGTAGTCGCTCGCCCGCTCGCCCGCTTCCGGCGTGGAGGCGCTTTCCCAGGCCGTGTAGGCGGCCAGGGCCTCGCTGTAATCGGCGCACAGGGACTGGAGGCGGGCATTCCTGGGAAACTGTTCAAGAATCAGGGTCCGGAAGGCCGGGAACCGCAGGACCATGATTTGCAGCGTGCTGTCCATCGACATCGCATTCCACCCCCCGCTCCCCCCACCGCTCCCGATGGGGCGCCTGTGGACGCGCGGCGCCGCCGGCATCGGCCAATACCGCGTTGGCCGATGCCGGAGGCCGGAACAACGGTCGCACAAGGCATGGCCAGACGCACGTACGTTACGGTAAGCCGCCCGTACACCGCCTCCGTTTCCCGTCCCATCTGCGGCACCATACGAGGCACGGCCCGGCACGGCGCTTTCAACCACGACACTGTATTCGTGTCGGCGCATGCACCGATGAGACGGAGACGCGAAAACCTCCCGCTGGCACTCTGGACAACGCCGCCATCGGCGTTCGGGCTACGCGGGCCGGGCTATGGGAGGTGGATCATGGAAACGGGGCTGTCGGAAGCGGGGTTGCCTGATCGGGAAAAGGCGCTCGTCGACGCCTACTGGAGGGCTGCCAACTACCTGTCCGTCGGCCAGATTTACCTCTACGACAACCCGCTGCTGAAGAAGCCCCTGGTCAAGGACGACATCAAGCCGCGGCTGCTCGGCCACTGGGGAACCACGCCCGGTCTGAACTTCATCTATGTTCACCTGAACCGGATCATCACGCAGCATGATCTGGACATGATCTACATAACCGGGCCGGGGCACGGCGGGCCGGCGATGGTCGCGAACGCCTATCTTGAGGGAACGTACAGCGAGGTCTACCCGGAGATTTCGCAGGACGAGGAGGGGATGAAACGCCTCTTCAAGCAGTTCTCCTTCCCCGGCGGCATTCCCAGCCACGTCGCCCCGGAAACGCCCGGTTCGATCCACGAGGGCGGCGAACTCGGCTATGCCCTGTCGCACGCCTACGGGGCCGCCTTCGACAACCCCGGCCTGATCGTCGCCTGCATCGTCGGCGACGGCGAGGCGGAAACCGGGCCGCTGGCGACCAGCTGGCATTCCAACAAGTTCCTCGATCCGGTCACCGACGGGGTGGTGCTGCCGATCCTGCACCTCAACGGCTACAAGATCGCCAACCCCACCGTGCTGGCCCGGATCAGCCACGAGGAGTTGGACCAGCTTCTCCGCGGGTACGGATACACCCCGTATTTCGTGGAAGGGGATGACCCGGCCGTCATGCACGGCCTGATGGCCTCGACCCTGGACGCCATCGTCGCCGACATCCGGCGGATCAAGGACGAGGCGAGCCGGAACGGATTCACGGAGCGCCCGCGCTGGCCCATGATCGTGCTCCGCACGCCCAAGGGCTGGACCTGCCCGAAGGAGATCGACGGCAAGCGCACCGAGGGCTACTGGCGCTCGCATCAGGTGCCGATGGGCGCCATGCAGGACAATCCGGAGCATGTGCGCATCCTCGAACAGTGGATGAAAAGCTACCGCCCGGAGGAGCTGTTCGACGACGCCGGCCGCCTCCGCCCCGAACTGGCGGAGCTTCCGCCGCAGGGCACGCGCCGGATGAGCGCCAACCCGCACGCCAACGGCGGCCTGCTGCTGCGCGGCCTGCGCCTTCCCGATTTCCGCGACTACGCCGTCGCGGTCCCGGCGCCGGGGGCCGCCACGGCGGAATCCACGCGGGTCATGGGCGGCTTCCTCCGCGACGTGCTGAGGCTGAACATGGACGCGCGGAATTTCCGCCTGTTCAGCCCGGACGAGAACAACTCCAACCGCTGGCAGGACGCGCTGGAGGTCACCAACCGGGCCTGGGTCGCGGAAACCCTGCCGTGGGACGACCACCTCGCCCCCGATGGCCGGGTGATGGAGATGCTGAGCGAGCACCAGTGCCAGGGCTGGCTGGAAGGCTATCTGCTGACGGGGCGGCACGGATTCTTCTCGTGCTACGAGGCCTTCATCCACATCGTGGATTCGATGCTGAACCAGCACGCCAAGTGGCTGAAGGTGTGCAACCACATTCCCTGGCGGCGGCCCATCGCCTCGCTGAACTATCTGCTGTCCAGCCACGTCTGGCGCCAGGACCACAACGGCTTCAGCCACCAGGACCCCGGCTTCATCGACCATGTGGTCAACAAGAAGGCCGACGTCGTCCGCGTCTATCTGCCGCCCGACGCCAACTGCCTGCTGTCGGTGACCGACCACTGCCTGCGCAGCCGGAACTACGTCAACGTCGTGGTGGCCGGAAAGCAGCCGGCGCCGCAGTGGCTGACGATGGACGAGGCCGTCAAGCACTGCACCGCCGGCCTCGGCATCTGGGAGTGGGCGAGCAACGACCGCGACGGGGAGCCCGACGTGGTGATGGCCTGCTGCGGCGACGTGCCGACGCTGGAAACGCTGGCCGCGGTCGACCTGCTTCGCCACTACGCTCCAGACCTGAAGGTGCGGGTCGTCAACGTCGTGGATCTCATGACCCTCCAGCCGCTGAGCGAGCACCCGCACGGGATTCCGGACCGCGACTTCGACGCGCTGTTCACGACGGACAAGCCGATCATCTTCGCCTTCCACGGCTATCCATGGCTCGTCCACCGGCTGACCTACCGCAGGACCGGCCATTGCAACCTCCATGTGCGCGGCTACAAGGAGGAAGGGACCACCACCACGCCCTTCGACATGTGCGTGCTGAACGATCTCGACCGCTTCCACCTTGTCGACGACGTGATCGACCGCGTGCCGAAGCTGGGCGCGCGGGCCGCCTACGCCAAGCAGGCCATTCGCGACAAGCTGATCGAGCACAAGGCCTACATCACGCAATACGGCGACGACATGCCCGAGATTTCGGGCTGGACCTGGGGGCAGTCCGCCGGGACCCGCGGCGCCAGTTCGACGGAGGCCGACAACATCTGATTCCCGAGAGGTCGTTCGTCGTCAGGGGAGGAATGGGCCTTGGACAGCGACATGACCATGGCCGGCGCAACGGCGCCGACGGCACCGGAACCAGCACCGGAAGACGTGCTCCGCCAATGCGGCTGCGGCCCGGTGCGGTTCACGGGAACGGGCGATGCGCTCTACGAGCGGCATCTCGCGTTCGATCAGGTGGCCGATCCCGCGACCATCGGGCCGCGCGAACGGTACGAGGCGTTCGCCCGCTCCGTGCGCGATGTCCTGTCGCAGCGCTGGCTGCGGACCGACCAGACCTACGAGCGCGAGAACCCGAAGCGGGTCTACTATCTGTCCATGGAGTTCCTGATCGGGCGGTCCCTGGCCAACAACGCCATGAACCTCCTCCTCGACCCCGTTGTCCGGCGCGTCACCGACGACAAGGCGCTCGACTGGCTGGCGCTGCTGGAACAGGAACCCGACGCCGGGCTCGGCAACGGCGGGCTCGGCCGTCTGGCGGCCCGCTTCATCGATTCCATGGCCACCATGGCGATCCCGGCCATGGGATACGGGCTGCGGTACGAGCGTGTCCCTGGCGGAAAAGCTGATTCCGGCCACCGACGTGTCCAACCAGATCTCGACCGCCGGCTATGAGGCGAGCGGGACGAGCAACATGAAGTTCATGATGAACGGCGCCCTGACCATCGGCACGCGCGACGGCGCCACCATCGAGATGGCGGACGCGGCGGGGGAAGACAACTTCTTCCTGTTCGGGCTGACGGCGGATCAGGTGGCCGGCAGCGCCGGCTGGTACAGCCCCTATTGGCATTACGACCGCGAACCGGAGACCCGCGCCGCCCTGGACCTGATCTTTTCCGGCCATTTCAACCGTCTTGAGCCGGGCATCTTCGCCCCCCTGCGCGAAACGCTGCTGACGCGCGGCGACCGCTACATGCATCTGGCCGACCTCACCGCCTATCTCGACGCGGACCGCAGGCTGCTGGACCTCTACGCCGACCCGGAGGGCTGGTCGCGCAAGGTCATCATGAACATCGCCGGCTCCGGTCCCTTCTCCAGCGACCGCACCATCGCCGAATACGCGGCGGAGATCTGGGATGCCAAGCCATGCAGCGTTTCATAGCGGATCAGCTCATAACGGATCAGGCGATTCTCGGAACCGGCACGGCGGAACGGGGCTCCAGCGCGCCTCTGGGGGCGACGCCGTCCCAAGGGGGAACGAATTTCAGCGTGTTTTCGAAGCACGCGGCCGGAATCGACCTGCTGCTGTTCGACCATGCCGATGACGCGGCGCCCGCCCGCGTGATCCGCCTCGATCCCGTCGCCAACCGCACCTATCACTACTGGCATGCGTTCGTTCCCGGCGTGGCGGCGGGCCAGATCTACGGATACCGCGCCGATGGGCCGTGGGATCCCGCCAGCGGGATGCGGTTCGACCGGAACAAGGTCCTGCTCGACCCGTATGGCCGCGCGGTGGTCGTTCCGGACGGCTACAGCCGCAATACCCAGGGCACCGACGACGACGGCGCGGCCACCATAAAAAGCGCCATGAAAAGCGCCATGAAAAGCGTTGTGACGGATCCCTCGGCCTACGACTGGGAAGACGACGCGCCGCCGCGGCGTCCGTCCTCGCAAACCATCGTGTACGAGATGCACGTGCGCGGCTTCACGCGCCATCCCAATTCCGGCGTCGCCGACCGGCTTCGCGGCACCTTCGCCGGCCTGATCGAGAAGATTCCGTACCTGCGGGACCTGGGCATCACCGCGGTGGAACTGCTGCCGGTGTTCCAGTTCGACGCCCAGGACAGCCCGCCGGGGACGGTGAACTACTGGGGATACGCGCCGGTCTCGTTCTTTGCGCCGCATCAGGCCTACAGTTCGCGGACGGACCCGCTCGGTCCCCTGGACGAGTTCCGCGACATGGTCAAGGCGCTGCACCGCGCGGGCATCGAGGTCATCCTGGACGTCGTGTTCAACCACACGGCGGAAGGCGACCACCGCGGCCCGACGCTGGGCCTTCGCGGGCTGGACAACACCACCTACTACATCCTCGACGAGGACCGGTCCCGCTACGCCAACTACACGGGCACCGGCAACACGCTGAACGCCAACCACCCCGTCGTCCGCCGCATGATCGTGGACAGCCTGAAATACTGGGTGGAGGTGATGCATGTGGACGGTTTCCGCTTCGACCTTGCCTCCGTCCTGTCGCGCGACACGTCGGGACACCCGATCCCGAACGCGCCGATCCTGTGGGACATCGAGACGGAACCCGCGCTGGCCGGAACGAAGCTGATCGCGGAGGCGTGGGACGCAGCCGGGTTGTATCAGGTCGGCAGCTTCGTCGGCGACAGCTGGAAGGAATGGAACGGGCGTTTCCGCGACGACGTGCGCGCCTTCTTCCGCGGCGATCCGGGGTCGGTGGGGCGGCTGGCGGACCGGCTGGTCGGCAGCCCCGAAATCTACGGGCACGAGGAGCGCGAGGCGGAGCAGAGCGTCAACTTCGTCACCTGCCACGACGGCTTCACCCTGAACGACCTCGTGTCCTACAACGGCAAGCACAACGAGGCGAACGGGGAGGACAACCGCGACGGCACCGACGACAACCGCAGCTGGAATTGCGGGGTCGAAGGGCCGAGCGACGACCCGGCCATCGAAGCGTTGAGGAACCGGCAGGCGAAGAATTTCCTGACGGCCACCCTGCTCGCCCTCGGCATGCCCATGCTCCTGATGGGGGACGAGGTGCGGCGCACCCAATCGGGCAACAACAACGCCTACTGCCAGGACAACGAGACCAGTTGGTTCGACTGGTCGCTGCTGGACCGGCACGCGGACCTGCACCGCTTCGTCACCCTGCTGAACGCGCAGAGGAACCTGAGGAACACCGATTATGAAAACCGGCGGCTGACGCTCAATCAGGTCATGCGGCAGGCGGAAATAACATGGCATGGCGTGACGCCGGGGCAGCCGGATTGGGGGACGGACTCGCACAGTCTGGCGTTCGAGACGGAATTGCAGCAGAACGGCCTGTGCGTCTACCTGATCTTCAACGCGTTCCGGGAGGCGCTGGAATTCGGGCTGCCGCCGGCCGCGGATGACGGCGGCATCCCATGGCGGCGCTGGATCGACACCGCGCTGGAATCACCGCAGGACATCATTCCCTGGCAGGCGGCGCCCCGGCTGGACAGCCGGTCCTACCGGGTGCAGCCGCACTCCGTGGTCGTGCTGATCCGCGGCGACGCCGGTCCAGGCGGTGTCTGACGATCAGCGCGGGGCCGGGATGGTCACGCCGCGCTGCACCGCCGGGCGGGCCAGCCCCTGTTCCAGCCAGCGCGGGACGTTCGTCAGGCTGTCGAAGTCCACAAGTTCGCGCGCGCCGTAGAAGCCGACGAGGTTGCGCACCCAGCCGAGCATCGAGATGTCGGCGATGGTGTAGTCGGCGCCCATGATCCACGACCGGCCGGCCAGCCGCCCGTCCAGCACGCCGAGCAGGCGCTGCGATTCCGCCCGGTAACGTTCCAGCGGGCGCTTGTCCTCGATCTCCCGCCCGGCGAACTTGTGGAAGAAGCCGAGTTGGCCGAACATCGGCCCGACACCGCCCATCTGGAAGAACACCCACTGGATGGTTTCGTACCGCCGGGCCGGATCGGCCGGCAAAAACTGGCCGGTCTTCTCGGCGAGGTACAGCAGGATGGCCCCGGATTCGAACAGGGCGAACGGCTGTCCGCCGGGTCCGTCCGGGTCGATGATCGCCGGGATCTTGCCGTTGGGGTTCAGCGACAGGAATTCCGGCGTCCAGGTTTCGTTGGCGCCGATGGCGATGGGATGCGCCTCGTAAGGCAGGCCGGTTTCCTCCAGCATGATGGACACCTTCACCCCGTTCGGCGTCGGCGCCGAATAGAGCTGCAGGCGGTCGGGATGCCGGGCCGGCCAGCGGGCCGTGATCGGAAAAGCGGAAAGATCGGCCATTCGAAGCTCCTTGGGCACAAGGCGGGGCGGAACAGTCCCGGATGGGGCGCATGCCATGTCGTCGATGGGATGAGGTGTCGCCGCGAACCGCAATTTCCAAGTGGCGGGGGCTGGGCGCCCCGATCAAGGCGCCCACCCCTTCGCTCACAGCGCGGTCAGAACCTCGTCCAGGGTGGACAGGAACAGCTTCGCGTCGTCGGACGAGAACACCAGCGGCGGGCGGATCTTCAGGATGTGCCCTTCCTGCCCGGTCGCGCTGATCAGCACCCGGCGCCGGCGCATGCCGTTGACAACGCGGGCCGTCTCCTCGGACGCCGGGGTCTTCAGCTTGCGGTCGCGCACCATCTCCACGCCGATGAACAGGCCGCTGCCGCGCACGTCGCCGATCAGGTCATGCTTGTTGGCCAGCGCCTTCAGGCCCTGGATCATCTCCGTGCCGACGGCCAGCGCGTTTTCCTGCAAGCGGTCCTTCTTGATGACCCGCAGCACGGCCAGCGCCACCGCGCAGGACACCGGGTTGCCGCCGAAGGTGTTGAAATAACGCTGGCTCTTGCCGAAGGCCTCGATCACCTCCGGCCGGAACACGGCGCCTGCCACCGGATGGCCGTTGCCCATGGGTTTGCCGCCCGTCACGATGTCGGGCACCAGCCCATGGCGCGCGAAGCCCCACATGTGGGTGCCGAGCCGCCCGAAGCCGGGCTGCACCTCGTCGGCGATGAAGACGCCGCCGGCCTTGCGCATCGCCTCCACCGCCGGGGCGAGGAAGCCCGCCGGATCGGTGAAGACGCCGCTGCTGGAGAAGATGGTGTCGACCAGCAGCGCCGCCGGCCGAATGCCCTTTTCCGCCAGATCGGCGATGGCCGCCTCGACGGAGCGGGCGAAGGCGGCACCGACCTCCGCCTCAGGAATGCGGTAGCTGTCCGGGGCCGGCACCACGCGGACATGGTCGCCCAGCGTCACCGCCGCGCCGAGCGAGGGCGACATCTCCGCCAGCGCGGAGGTCACGCCGTGATAGGCGTTGTGCGCGATGACCACGCCCGTCCCGCCGGTGTGCACGCGGGCGACCCGCAGGGCGAGGTCGTTGGCCTCGCTGCCGGTGCAGGTCAGCATCAGGTGCGACAGTTCCGCCGGGAATTCCGCCAGGAAGGCCTCGGCGAAGTCGAGGATGCCGTCGGTCAGGTAGCGCGTGTGGGTGTTCAGCACGGCGGCCTGCTTCGCCATCGCCTCCACCACCTCCGGCCGGCTGTGGCCGACCGAGGCGACGTTGTTGTAGGCGTCCAGGTAGCGGTTGCCGTCCGGATCGTAGAGGTACGAGCCCTCGCCGCGCACGACGTGCACCGGATCGGCGTAGAACAGGCGGTAGGCCGGGCCGAGCAGCCGTTCGCGGCGGGCGATCAGGGCGCGTTCCCGTTCCGGCAGGGAACCGGCGGCGTCGGGCGCGTAGGCGTTGATCATGGTCATGGTGGGATCACTTTTCCTGGCAGGCCTGATGAAGCAAGCGGGTCGCGACGGCGCCCTCGTCGCCGGTCAGCCGGGCAAGCCCGGCGAAGGCGCGTTCGGCGTTGCGCAGAATGTAGGCGCGGTTCTCGGGATACTCGGCGGCGCGCCACGCGGTGATGCCGATGGTCAGGGCAAGGCGGGCGCCCACCAGATCGGGCAGCAGTTCCACCTCGTCCCGCCGCAGCGGAAGCACGGCGGTGTAGGCGCGGGTCATTTCAAAGATCGAGCCGAAGGGCGTCTCGCCGCTGGTCACATGATAGGCGAGCGCCGTCGCCAGATCGTTGGCCAGCGGGGCCTTCAGTGCGTCGCCGAAGTCGATGATGCCGGTGACGGTCTCCAGCCCCACGGGATCGACCACCGCGTTGTGGGGATTCAGATCGTTGTGGATGACCTGATGGCGCAAGGTCGGCAGGCGCGGCGCCACCTCGGCGGCGAAACGGTCGACGAACCGCTCCGTCATGCGGCGGCGCCCGTCGTCCTCCACATAATGCAGCCGGTCGCGGATGCTGGCGACGCGGCTGATGTCCCACAGCAGGTCGCGCTGCGAGCCCGGATGCTCGAACCCGTCCAGCGCCCGATCCAGCCGGGCGAGCGTCGCCCCCAGCGACCGCATCTGCCCCGGCGAGGCCGGAGCGGCGTGGAGCGGCGTGCCTTCCAGATAGGTCAGCAGCCGCAGCACCATGGCGCAGCCCTCGACCTCCAGGATCACCTGCGGCTGGCCGTCCCGCGTCGGCACGACGCGCGGCACCGGCAGGCTGGCGTCGCGGGCGGCCACATGCAGCATGGCCTCCGTCTGGAAGCTGGTGACGACCTGGGGTTCGGCGGGGTTGGTGAACTTCAGCACATAGCCTTGCCCATCGGGGGCGGCGATGTGGAAGTTGCGGTCGCGCTCGCTGGTCAGCACGCGCACGGTGCCGGCCACGCCGAAATGCCGCAGGGCCGCGGCGGAGGCCTCGTCCGGGGAGATGGCCGGCGCCACGGTGGTCAGAACATCAGGCGGCGCCATGGCCGGTCTCTCCTCGTCGCTCGGGCAGGGTCATTCGTCGATGCATCATGGTGAAGGTCAGGAAACGGGCGATACGGAGCCAGCCGGGGCGCTCTCTGCGTCGATCCGTTCCAGGATCGGGCCGCTGGCCAGTTGGATGTCCGCCTGGATGGCGCGGGAGGCGGCGGGGCCGTCGTGGCGGCGGATGGCGTCCATCAGCGGGTAATGGTGGTCGATCATGGTGCGCCCGGCGCCGTCATAGACGTCGGCGATCAGCGGCCCCATCTGGAGCCACAGCCGCCGCAGGATGTCGCGCAGCACCGGCATGTCCGCGATCTCGGCCAGCGCGAAATGGAACATCTGGTTGAGTTCGGTGGCCTGCCGGGTGTCGCCGGCCGCCATCGCGTCCTCGTTCCGCTTCAGAAGGTCTTCCAGCGCCGCGATCTGCGCCGGGGTCGCGACCTGCGCGGCGCGCTCCGCCGCCAGCCCTTCCAGGTTCACGCGGATGTCGCGGATCTCCAGATAGACCGCGCGGGTCAGCATGGGCACGCGGATGTCGCGCGGGGAGCGGAGCACCAGCGCCTGATCCTGCACCAGACGCAGAATGGCATCACGCACCGGCGTGACGCTGGTCCCCAGCTGTTCGGCAAGGTCGCGAATTTTCAGACGGTCGTCCGGCTTGAACACGCCCTTCATCAGGGCCTCGCACAGCGTCTGATAGATCGTGCCGCCGAGGTTGTCGTGCTCTGGAAGCTTCAGATCGTACCCGGCCATCGTCCGTACCCGCCCCTCCGCCTCACACTGGATGTTTGCTGTATGATGCATCATCATGAGGCGCGCGCGGCCGGCGGTCAAGATCGTATGTGATGCTTACGCTTTGTTGGGAAGGCGCGGGGTTGACCGGGCCGACCGCGAACCGAACCTCCCTCCTGCGCACAGCACCGAAGGGAGGGACGCCATGAAAACGCCCATTATGGAAACGCCCATCATAAAAACGCCGGGACCCGACCACCCCATCACCATCACGCCGAACCCGAACCGGGTCCGCGTCGTCTTCGGCGGGCGCGTCGTGGCGGACACCACCCGCGCCCTGACCCTGAAGGAGGCGAGCTATCCCGCGGTCCAGTACATCCCGCGGGAGGATGTGGACATGACCGCCTTCCAGCGCACCAGCCACGGAACGCACTGCCCCTACAAGGGCGACGCCGCCTATTACAGCCTGCGGGTCGGGGACAAGGCCGCCGAGAACGCGGTCTGGAGCTATGAGGCGCCCTACCCCGCCGCGGCACCCATCGCGAACCACCTGGCCTTCTACCCCGACCGTGTGGACCGGATCGAAGACCAGCCGGCCAAGTGATCGCCAGACAAGTGATCGCCGCTTTGCCGATCGCTATTCCAGGGCGATGTCGCCCTTGATCTCGTGCGACAGGCCGATGCTCTCGATGGTCAGGACGACGCGCGCCTGCAATGTCTCATTCCCCTTGAGTTTGCCGGAGGCCAGCGCGTCGTTCACCGCATGCTCGATCTCGCGCTGCGAGGTGACGCCCACAACCTTCAGGTACTTGCGGATGCCCATGTTGAAGGTGTCATCGTTCATCGCAACTCTCCTTACCTGGTGTTGACCGAAACTTCTGAGCGAGAGCCGTCATGGCCCACCGCGCCCCCGCCTCCGCGCTCGCCACCCACACCGTGACCAACCAGCCGCCGGACTTCGCCCCGCGCGACCTCTGGCAGACCGACCCGGCGCTGCGGGAGGCGGTGCGCCGCGAAGGGGCGGGCTGGGCGGAGGACGCGCTGTCCGCCCTGGGGCTTGAGGCCGGCAGCGAGCGGGTGATGGATCTGGGCGACCTCGCCAACCGCAACCCGCCGGTGCTGAAGACCTGCGACCGCTACGGCCACCGCATCGACGAGGTGGAGTTCCACCCCGCCTACCACGCGCTGATGGACATGGCCTTCCGCCACCGCATCCATTCCATCGCTTGGACATCGCTAAACCCCAACAGGCGCGGCGGCCATGTGGCACATGCGGCCATGGGGTACCTCATGACGCAGGCGGAGGCCGGGGTGCTGTGCCCGGTCGCGATGACCTACGCCTCCGTCCCGGCGCTGCGCCGCCAGCCGGAACTGGCGGAGGAATGGCTGCCGCGCATCCTGTCCGACCGCTACGACCCACGCTTCCTGCCGCCGGGAGAGAAGACCGGCGTCACCGTCGGCATGGCGATGACGGAGAAGCAGGGCGGCTCCGACGTGCGGGCCAACAGCACCGTGGCCAAGCCGCTGGGAGCCGGCGGGCCGGGCGGGGACTACGCGCTGACCGGGCACAAGTGGTTCTGCTCCGCCCCGATGTCCGACGCCTTCCTGACTCTGGCGCAGACGGACCGCGGGCTGTCCTGCTTCCTGGTGCCGCGCTGGCGGCCGGACGGAACGCGCAACGTGTTTCGACTTCAGCGTCTGAAGGACAAGCTCGGCAACCGGTCCAACGCCTCGGCGGAGATCGAATACGACGGCACGTTGGGTCTGCTGATCGGAGAGGAAGGGCGCGGCGTGTCCGGCATCATCGAGATGGTGCACCACACGCGCCTGGACTGCGGCTTCGCCGCCGCCGGGCTGATGCGCGCCGCCCTGTCCCGCGCCCTGCACCACGCCGCCCACCGCTGCGCCTTCGGCCGCCCGCTGATCGAGCAGCCGGCCATGCGCCCCGTCCTGGCCGACCTCGCCCTGGAAAGCGAGGCCGCCATCACGCTGGTTCTGCGCGTCGCCCGCGCCTTCGATGAGGGGGAAAGCAACCCGGAATCCCGCGCCTTCGCCCGTCTGTCCGTCGCCATCGCCAAATACTGGATCACCAAGCGCTGCCCGGCGGTGGTGTACGAGGCGCTGGAGTGCCACGGCGGCAACGGCTACGTCGAGGACGGGGCGATGCCCCGCCTCTACCGCGAGGCGCCGCTGAACGCGATCTGGGAAGGATCCGGCAACGTGATCGCGCTGGACGTGCTGCGCACCCTGCAACGGGAACCCGCGGCCCTTGCCGCGCTGGAGACGGAGCTTGGCGCGGCGCGCGGGATGGACGGCCGGCTGGATCTGTGGGTCCGCGACACGCGGGCGATGTTCGCAGATCCTGCAACGCTTGAGCTTCAGGCCCGCCGACTGGTCGAACGGCTGGCGTTGGCGCTCCAGGCCGGCCTGCTGCTGCGCCACGCCCCGCCCGCGGTGGCGGAGGCCTTCTGCGCCTCGCGCCTCGGCGGCGACTGGGGGAACTGCTTCGGCACGCTGCCGCCGACGGTGGACAGCGACGCCATCCTGGGCCGCGCCGCCGGGCTGGCCAACGCCATCTCAAACTCCATCGCATAGGCATCAGTCGTCGTCGAACAGACCGCGGCTGGCGTCGCGGTGGCAGGCTTCGCAGTTCGCCTTGGACGTCACGTCCTTCCGCGCCCACACCACGGGGCGGAAATCGTGCTCGCGCGTCCACCAGCGCTGTTCGGTGATCCGCATCACCTGACCATCGCCCCGCCGGGCGGCGTTCCCGGTCAGGTAGGCGCGGATCTCCGCGACGGCGTCCGGCGGCAGCGAGGCCCTGTCGCCGAAATGGTCGTCCAGCCCGTCCATGATGCGGTTCCAGCTTCCGGCCGGCAGCAGGCCGGGCTGGAAGGCCATGTGGCATTCGCCGCATTCCTTGAGGGTGGGTTCGTGCGTGACCGGCCGGACGCGTTCGAATTCGTTGCCGAGCACGGCGGTGGCGGACAGCAGAACCGCCGAGGCGGCAACGGCGCGCAGTGACAGGCGCATGGTCGGCATTTTCATTGGTTGGCTCATTGGTCGGCTCACTGTCCGGCGAGGTAAGTGATGAAGTCGCCCTTCTCCTGCGCCGTGCAGGCGCGGCCGAGGACGTTGGGGCAGTCGCGGTCGAACCGCTTTTCGACCTCCGCAGGGTCGGTGAAGCGCTTGGGGTTGGCGGAGACGGCCATCGGCTCGATGGAGCGGCCGGTCTTCTGGTGCCGGCCCTGGTTCACCGGGTTCGGCGTGTGGCACGCGGCGCAGGCGTTGGTGTCCGGCTTTCCCCCGGTATGCGGACCGAGGTAGAGCGCACGCCCGCGCTCCGCCGAGAAGCCGGCGAAAGCCGATACCTCCGCCTTCGCGCCCTCAACTTTTGCCTGGGCGGCGTAGCCGTCGAGGATCGCGCTGCGGGCGGCGCTCTCCCCCGCGGCGTAGGCCGCCCCGGCGCCGGTGGCGAGCAGGGCGATCATGGACAGAGCAAAGCGGGTCATGGAGCGGACGCCTCTGGTCGGTGGGTGAAGCGGGCGCGCAGCGCGGCGCCGATGGCCGACGCCTTCTTCAGCCCGTGCAGGGCGAAGACCAGCGCGATGTGGGCGAGCACGACGGCCAGGGAGGCTTCGGCGATCGCCTCGTGCAGGTGTTCGACCGGCGTTACGAAATCAGCGACGGCTCCGGTCGCGGCGGCGGCGCCGACCACGGCCAGCACCGCCACGGCCATCCAGGCCAGCAGCGGGCTGCGCTGCCCGCGCGCCCGGACGTCTCCGGCCAGCAGACGGGCCAGCCAGTCGAGCGTCGCGCGCGGTGACGGGCGGGGAAAGCGCAGCGGCCCGGCCTTTGCGGCCAGCGCCACGGCCACGCGCACAACCAGGGCGGCCAGCGCCGTGTAGCCGGCGAACTGGTGCATGCCGTAGGTGTCCTCGTCCCCGGTCAGGTAGCCGACCAGAAAGGACCCCGCCAGCGTGGCGTGGAAGGCGAACAGGAACAGCAGCTTGGCCGGTGTCCGCCGGCGCGATGGGCGTTGCTCAATCATCGTCATGGCCGCCCCCATACAGAACGGAGGCCAGCGCACCGGCCGTGCCGCCCGCCCCATCCGTCGTCGCACCCTTCATCGTTGTCTGCGCCTGCCAGGCGAAGGCGCCGACCGCCACCAGCAGCGCCGCGGCGCAGGCGTGAATCAGCATCCTGCGGATCATCGGGTCGTCTCCGGTCCAGTGAATTCGATCATGGGGTGGAGACTGCGCCGCCCACGCTGAACGCAGGCTGACCGGCCCGTTCAGGTGCCATTCAGGCGGCGATGTGTTAACTCAGAGCCTTCGGATGTTCTCGATGCTCCCGTAGGGGAGCGCTGCCCCGGCGGCCCATGCACGCACTTCGCACCTTCGTCCCGGTCCTTGCCCTGCTCGCCGCCCTGGCGGGGAGCGCCCGCGCGGACGACGAAAACGACCACGAGCGTGCCCGCGAGGCGCTGCGGTCCGGCCGCGCCCTGCCGCTGGAGGTCATCGTGGCCAAGGCCAACGCGGCGTACCCCGGCGATGTCCTGGACGTGGATTTCGAGGACGAGGACGGGCAGATCGTCTACGAGATCAAGACCATCACCGCCGAAGGGCGCATCCTGAAACTGAAATACGACGCCGCGACCGGCGACCTGCTGGAGATCCGCGGCCGGCACGGGCACCATGGAAGGAAGGGGAACCATGCGCCTGCTGGTGGTGGAGGATGACCCGGCGCTCGGCCGCCAGCTCGTCGAACGGCTGGAGGCCGCGGGCTACGCCGTGGACCTGTCCGGCGATGGGGAGGACGGTCAGTTCCTGGGCGAGACGGAGCCCTACGACGCCATCGTCCTCGACCTCGGCCTGCCGAAGGTGGACGGGCTGACCGTGCTGCGCGCGTGGCGCCGCCAGGGCGTCGCCACGCCGGTCATCATCCTGACGGCGCGCGGCGCCTGGACCGAGAAGGTGCAGGGCATCGACGCCGGGGCCGACGAC
>JAEZPL010000197.1 GCA_023413605.1 Pseudomonadota bacterium | reverse complement strand
TCACTGGCAAGGCCATGCACGACGCCACGCGTCTGGCGGCGCGCGCCTCCGCCGGAGAAACATTGCTGTGTGAGGCGATGCGTGGCGCCCTCGGCGACCGCGTGGACGTGGAGCCGGCATCGGGCGGGGAGGAATGCATCGCTTGGCGTCTGCGCGGCCTGCACGGCGGCGTGGGACCGGCCCGTCGTCCCTTCGTCGGGCGGCAGGCGGAGCTGCGCCAGTTCCAGGCGGCGCTCGACGGGTGCCGGGAGAGCGGCATCGGCACGACCATCCACCTGCGCGGCGATCCCGGAATCGGGAAAAGCCGCCTCGTCGGCGAATTCCAGCGAACCGCCGCCGAGGCTGGGTTCCGCTGTGCCGCCGGCTTTGTGATCGAGGTCGGCGTCGGCCGCGGGCAGGACGCGCTGCGGACCCTGGCGCGCAGCCTCGCCGGACCGCCGGCCGACCTCGACCGGCTGTTCGACGACGGGTTATTGCCGGCCGATGCCCGCCTGCACCTCTATCCAATCGTGGACCGGCCTCTGCCTCCGGACCTCCAGGCGGTGTACGAGGCGCTGGACCACCCCACGCGCGACCGTGGCCGGCGCGATGCCTTCGCCGCGCTGGTGCGCGCCCGGAGCACCGCGCGGCCCCTGCTTCTCGTGGTGGAGGACGTGCACTGGGCCGACGCGCAGACCCTGTCCTATCTCGCCATGCTGGCGGCCGTGGTTGCCGAATGCCGCGCCATGCTGGTGATCTCCACCCGTGTTCAGGGCGATCCGCTCGGCGCCGAATGGCGGGCCGCCATCGGCGGGGCTCCGGTGCTGACCCTCGACCTCGCGCCCCTGCGCCGGGACGAGGCCGTGACGCTCGCCAGCACCTACGCCAACGCGGGGGCACGGCGCGTGCTGCGTTGCGTGGAGCGGGCGGAGGGCAATCCGTTGTTCCTCGACCAGTTGCTGCGCAGCCAGAGTGATGGGGACGACGTGCCCGGCACCATCCACGGGATCGTGTTGGCGCGGACCGACGCGCTGGCCCCGCTCGACCGGCAGGCCCTGCAGGCGGCCTCGATCCTGGGGCCGCAATTCACCCTCGATGCGGTCCGGCACCTGATCGACCAGCCGGACTTCAGCGTGGCCGCGCTGCTCGGCCAGGCGCTGATCCGCCCGGATGGGGAGGCGTTCCTGTTCGCCCACGCCCTGGTGCAGGAAGCGGTGTACGGGGCGCTCCTCCGCTCGCATCGGCGCGACCTGCACCGGCGCGCCGCCGCCTGGTACGCCGACCGCGACCCGGTGCGCCACGCAGAGCACCTCGACCGGGCGGAGGACCCCACGGCGGTGGCCGCCTATGCCCGCGCCGCGGAACTGTGCGCCGCCGATTTCCGGTTCGAACGTGCGGTCGGCCTCGCCGAGCGTGGGCTCGCCCTCGCCGGGACGCGCGCGGAACGCTTCGCGCTGGCCTATCAGCGCGCTGAGTTGCTGGACGCGCTGGGCGAAGCCCCGGCGGCGGTGGAGGCGTTCGCCGCCGCTCGGGATCTCGCGAACGATGATGCCGAACGCTGCCGGGCCTTGCTCGGCCTGGCGGCCGGCAAGCGGGTGACGGAGGACTTGGACGGCGCCATGGCGGCGCTGACCGATGCCGAAGCGGTGGCGGTGCGCGCCGGACTGGCCGGCGAACGGGCGCGGATCCATCACCTGCGCGGCAACCTCTGCTTTCCGCGCGGCGATCTGGACGGCTGCCTGCGCGAGCATCGGGCGGCGCTCGACTGGGCGCGGCAGGCCCGAGCGGCGGATCCCCGGGCGGCGGAGCTGGAAATCGCCGCGCTGGGCGGGCTTGGCGATGCCCATTACGCCCACGGCCGCATGGTGACCGCGCGCGAGCATTTCGAACGCTGCGTCGCGCTCGCCCGCGAGCATGGCCTGCCGCGTGTCGAGGTGTCGAATCTCTACATGATTGCGATCACGCGCCTTTACCTCAACGACCCGCGCGGCGCGGTGAAGGATGCCCGTGCCGGCGCCCGCGCGGCGCGGGACATCGGCCATCGCCGGGCCGAGATGCTGTCGCATCTCGTCGCTTACGAGATCCTGTTCGAGTTGGGCGACGCGGCCGCCGGGCGCGACCACCTCGCCCGCGCCCGGTCGCTGACGCAACAACTCGGTGCGCTGCGCTTCGAAGCGGAGCATCTGGCGTTCGAGGCGAAGCTGGAACGCCTCGCCGGCCATCGTTCGGACGCCTGCGCCCTGCTGCACCGGGCGCTCGACCTCGCCCGCGAAACGGGGCTCGGCTATATGGGGCCATCGATCCTGTCGGAGTTGGCCCTGTGCTGCGACGATCCGGCCGCCCGGCGTGCGCGGCTGGACGAGGGGGAGGCGTTGCTGGCCGGCGGAAGCGTCGGGCACAATCACCTGCAGTTCTACCGGGACGCCATCGACACGGCGCTGGACCTGCAGGACTGGCCCTTGGCGGAGCGCTACGCCCGAGCTTTGGAGGACTACGCGGCCACCGAGCCTCTGCCCTGGTGCACGCTGTTCGCCGCGCGCGGCCGGGCGCTGGCCCGCTGGGGCCGGGGCCTGCGCGACGAGGCGACCCGGCGCAGCCTCGTCGAAGCACTGGAGGAATGCCGCCGGGTCGGCTTCGTCCACCCGATCCGGCGCATGGCGGACGCGCTGACCGCCTGATGCGCGTCCGACACATGCCGCATCCCGGTGCGGCTACAGCCGGTTCAGCGCCAGTTGGCTGCGATCGCCGGCCCACGCGCGGGCAAGGCGCTCGGCGGTCTGCTCGGCTTCGGCGGTGCGGCCCTGCGCCGTCAGCGCCTCGGTCAGGCCATAGAGCGCCCAGCCGTTGTGCGGGGTCTTCGTCAGGCTGGCGCGGAAGGCGCGTTCAGCCTCCGCCGCCTGCCCGGTCTGAAGCAGGACCGCGCCCAGCGACTGCCGCACCGGATAGTACCAGTAGGGCGGCTCCATGTAGGACAGCGTGTCCTCGATGGTTGCGGCCTCGCGGAATTCTTCGAGGGCGGTCTCCAGGTCACCGCGCGCCTGCGCGATGCGTGCCAGCACCACGTGGCGGGACAGCGTGGCGATGCGGTCCGCCGGAATGCCGGCCGCGTCCAGGCCGCTGAAATCGGTGGTGCGGACGATGGCGTCGATGGCTTCCGCCTCGCGCGCCGCGTCGGCGCCGTTGCCGCCCGCCGCCTGGGCCACCCCGCGGGCGTAGTGCCACAGGGCCTTGACGTAGGGCAGTTCGTCGCCGGGATCGGGCAGCGCGAGGACGACGGCCGGCGCGCTGTACTGGGCGTGCGCGAAATAGGGCGCCGCCTTGATCGGCTGGACCCACGGGACCGTCCGCGCCGCCTCCTCGGTGACGGTCCGGGCGAGCTTGTCGGCGGATGCGACCACGGTCGGTCCATCGCCGGCCATCTGCGCCGACACCATCAGGAAATGAATGTTGTGGGGGTAGTAGGCGCCGGGATAAAGGCCGGCGGCCTTCACCCTCGCCAGATAGGCTTCGTCCGCGGCCACCGCGCCGCGGTTGGCCTCCAGCGAGTCCTTGTAGCGTCCGACCCGGTAGTAGATGTGGGACGGCATGTGCACGATGTGCCCCGCGGCCGGCATCAGCCGGCCGAGGCGGTCGGCGTGGGGCTCCGCCCGCTCTGGCCGGTCGGACGCTTCGACCATGTGGATGTAGTAGTGGATCGCGCCGGGATGCTGCGGATCGGACGCCAGCACCCGTTCCAGCGTCGCGACGATGTCCGCCGTGCGCCCCTTCGGCGTGCGGCCGGCGTCCGCCCAATAGTCCCAGGGCGTCAGATTCATCATCGCCTCGGCCGTCAGCACGGCGATCTGCGCATCCTCGGGATACCGCCTCGCGACCTCGGCCATCGCGTCGGCGTAGGCCGTGTCGAGCGCCTTGCGGTCGGCCGGCGCATCCTCGGCGTAGCGGCGGGCGAGCGCGTCGATCAGCGCACGCTCCCGGTCCGTGGCATGGGCGGCGTTGGCCTGCGCCTGCCGCAAGGCCGCCAGGGCCGGCGCGTTGGAAGCCGGCTCCATCGGCCAGTTGATGTTGGGGCCGAGCACCAGCGCCTCGCCCCAGAAACACAGGGCGCAGGCGGGATCGAGGCTCTGCGCCTTGCGGAAGGCGCGTCTCGCCTCCCCATGATTGAAGGCGTAGGCCAGGCGGAGCCCCTGGTCGAAGAAGGCCTGGGCCTGCGGGCTGGCGGTGGTGACGGACCATGTGAGCGTCCCGAGACCGTCGAGCAGGTCTGCCGAAGCGTCCAGCGGGCCGGTCGCCCCGGCCCCCATCTCGGTAAAGGGCTTCACTTCCGTTTTCTGCGGGCGGTGCGTCGAATGGTCCTGTGCGCTCGCCGGACACGCCACCGCGAGCACGGAGACGGCCAGGAGCGCGAGACGGCGTTGAATGCGGGCCATGGTGTTTTCTCCCTGCTGATCTGGCGGGAACGATGGCCCCCAATGCTAGCCCCCGCTTGTCAGCCGCCCGTCATGCGGAGCGTGAAAGCGGCGTGAAAATCGCCGCGGCGAGGGGAAAAGACGAAATCGGGCCATGGAATGAGGGTCCTGCGTGCGAATTCACGAACGATTCACGGGCCTGATGACGGGCCGCAGACGGGCGCGGGGGCATGGTGCGGCCACGACACCCTCCGCACCCGGAAAGGAACGCCCCGATGACCGCCGTGACCTCCGCCACGACCTCTCATGACAGCACCGCCACCGCGACCACCAGCTTCGACCAGGGCCGGGCCGATGCCTTCGCGGAACGGCTGATCGGCGTGCTCAACGGCGGCGCCATGGCGCTGATGACCTCGGTCGGGCACCGCACCGGCCTGTTCGACCGGATGGCGGCGCTGCCGCCGTCCACCAGCGGGGAGATCGCGCAAGCCGCCGGACTCAACGAGCGCTATGTTCGCGAATGGCTGGGCGCCATGGTGACGGGCGGCTTCGTCGACCTCGACCCCGATACCGGCCGCTACGCCCTGCCCACGGAGCATGCGGCCTCGCTGACGCGGTCCAGCCCGTTGGGCAACGTCGCGGTCTATGCGCAGTACATCCCCCTGCTCGGCTCGGTGGAGGACCGCATCGTGGAGTGCTTCCACAAGGGTGGAGGCGTGCCGTACGAGGCCTTCACCCGCTTCCACGAGGTGATGGCCGAGGACAGCGGGCAGACGGTGCTGGGCGCGCTGATCGACCGGATCCTGCCCCTGGCTCCGGAGATCGTGGAACGGCTGGACGCCGGCATCGACGTGCTGGACGTCGGCTGCGGCAGCGGCCGGGCGCTGAACCTGCTGGCCCGGACGTTCCCGAACAGCCGCTTCACCGGCTACGACCTGTCGGTGGAAGCCATCCGGCGCGGGCGCGCGGAATCCATTCAGAGCGGAACGGGCAACATCCGCTTTGCCCAGGCCGATCTGACGCATCTGGACGAAGTGGCGCGCTACGACCTGATCACCGCCTTCGACGCCATCCACGACCAGAAGGAGCCGGGGACCGTGCTGAGCGCCGTCGCCCGCGCGTTGCGGCCCGGCGGCACCTTCCTGATGCAGGACATCCACGCCTCGTGCCACCACCACAACAACATCGGCCATCCCATCGGACCGCTGCTTTACACCGTGTCCTGCATGCATTGCATGACCGTGTCGCTGGCTCAGGACGGTGCCGGGTTCGGGGCGATGTGGGGGCGGGAAACGGCCATCGCGATGCTGCGCGAACGCGGTTTCATGAACGTCACGGTGCACCGGCTGCCGCATGATCTGCAGAACGATTACTACGTCTGCCTGCGCGAGCCCTGATTGGCCGGCAAGCCGGGCCAGCACCTCTTCAGAACAGGAAACAATCATGTCGTCCACATCCATTCATGCGGTGACGCGCGCCGAGCGCGCCACCCTTGGGTTTGCCGCGTGGCGCAGCGTGGCTGACACTCTTCTCGTGCGCATCGGGGAAGGTCACCGGATGCGCCGGGCAGTGGCCTCGCTCCAGGAGATCGATGACTGGACTCTGAAGGACATTGCCGTCAATCGGTGCGAAATCATGCGCTTGACCCAGCAGGGGCTCGGCACGCGACGATAGGAGGAATGCCATCCGCGTGATCTTGGACCGAAGGCGGAGTCGTCAGGGTGCGTAAGCCAACATGTTCCGAAAGGTCACTGTTCTGAGAGGTTACGCGCCTATGCGACGGGGTTTCCCGCGCCGGTCTTGCCTTAGCCTGCGGGCAAGGAAGACCCGAGGAGGACCAGAACCATGTGGCCGGACATCCCCTATGGCCCCTGGCGGGAAACGTGCGAGGCGATGCACCTCTACACCCAGGTCGTCGGCAAATACCGGCTGGCG
The DNA here is from genome assembly GCA_023413605.1 of Pseudomonadota bacterium. Lineage (GTDB taxonomy): Bacteria > Pseudomonadota > Alphaproteobacteria > Azospirillales > Azospirillaceae > Azospirillum. The sequence goes on along the minus strand of JAEZPL010000197.1, from coordinate 3,895 downwards.
CGCACGCCCTGGGTGAACCATTCCTGGCACGCCACGCTCTACGTCGACGGGCGCGGGCTGACCACCTCGCTCATTCCGGACGGCCCGGGCGGCATCGAGATCACCTTCGACCTGATCAACCACGCGGTGGTCGGCCACGCAACGGACGGGCGCACCGGGCACATCGCGCTCGGCCCCATGTCGGTCGCCGACTTCAACGGCCGTTTCCAGGAACTGGTGGCGGCCCTGGGCGGAAGGCCCCGCCGCGGCGGCTCCCCGAACGAGGTCCCTTCCCCCATCCCGTTCGACGAGGACCGGGCCACGCGCCCCTACGACGCGGACGCGGTGCGGCGCTTCTTCGGCGCCCTGGTCTCGGTGGACCGCGTGCTGAAACGCTTCCGCACCGGTTTCCTGGGCAAGGTCAGCCCTGTGCACCTGTTCTGGGGCAGTTTCGACCTTGCGGTCACTCGATTCTCAGGGCGCGGGGCACCGCCGCACCCCGGCGGCGTGCCGAACCTGCCGGACGATGTGACCCGCGAGGCCTACAGCCACGAGGTGTCCTCCGCCGGCTTCTGGCCCGGCGGCGGGGGCATGGAGGAGCCCGCCTTCTATTCCTACGCCTACCCAGCGCCGAAAGGGTTCGACGGGGCACCGGTGAAGCCGGACGCCGCGGTCTTCAACCGCGCCCTGGGGGAATTCGTGCTGCCCTACGACGCGGTGCGCCGGGCCGACGATCCGGAGGCGGCGCTGCTGGCCTTCCTGCAAAGCACCTACGACGCCGCGGCGGACCGCGGCGGCTGGGACCGCGAGGCGCTCGACTGCCGGTTGGGCGAGCCGCTGACCCCGCGCGCCCTATAGGCGGAGCATAAAAAAGGTGCGGCGCCGAAGCGCCGCACCGATCGTTCCCCGAACCGTCTTACCGGCGCTGGCCGGCGGTGAAGGTGAAGTTGTCGAAGCTGCTCTCGGCGACGCGGAACCACAGGTACTCGTCGTCGCGGAACTTCTTCCACGGCTCGTAGATCTTGGCGAACTTCGGGTTGCTCTTGGCGGTCTCGTCGTACAATTCGTAGGCCGCCTTGTAGCTCGCCTCCATCACCTCGCGCGGGAAGGGCCGCAGCTGGGCGCCGCCGGCCACCAGACGCTTCAGGGCCGCCGGGTTGTCGGCGTCGTACTTGGCGTTCATGATGACGGTCGCCTCGAAACAGGCCGCCTCCAACGCCGCCTGATACGGCTTCGGCAGCTGGTCCCACTGCTGCTGGTTGACGTAGAGGGAGACGTTCAGGCCGCCTTCCCACCAGCCGGGGTAGTAGTAGTACTTGGCGACCTTGTTGAAGCCCAGCTTCTCGTCGTCGTAGGGGCCGATCCACTCGGCGGCGTCGATGGTGCCCTTTTCCAGCGACGGGTAGATGTCGCCGCCGGCGATCTGCTGCGGCACGACACCCAGCTTCTGCAGAACCGAACCGGCGAAGCCGCCGATGCGGAATTTCAGGCCCTTCAGGTCGTCAACGGTCTTGATCTCCTTGCGGAACCAGCCGCCCATCTGGACGCCGGTGTTGCCCGCCGGGAAGTTGATGACGTTGTAGCCCTTGAAGAACTCGCGCAGCAGGTCCATGCCGCCGCCCTGGAAGATCCAGGCGTTCTGCTGGCGCGCGTTCAGACCGAACGGCACCGTGGCGTCGAAGGTGAAGGTCGGGTCCTTGCCGACGTAGTAATAGCTGGCCGTGTGGCCGCATTCGACGGTGCCGTTCTGCACCGCATCCAGCACCTGAAGGCCGGGGACGATCTCGCCCGCGGCGAAGGGGCGGATCTGGAACTTGTTGTCGGTGATGGCCGCGACGCGATGGGCGATGACGTCGGCCGCGCCATAGATGGTGTCCAGGCTCTTGGGGAAGCTGGAGGCGAGACGCCAGCGGATTTCCGGCGTGGACTGCGCGATGGCGGGGGCGGCCAGGGTGCTGGCAGCCACGCCGACACCCGCCGTGGCCAGGAACGAACGACGCTTCATGAAGGTCCTCCCAGACTTTGTTCAGGGACGAACCTATCAGCCTCTTCCACAACCTCGCAAAAGCGTTAGCCTTGCAACAATCGAATGGCATACCTGACAAAAACGCCGTATCAGCGGCGCTCCGGCGCCGACGCTGTCTCAGCGGCGCTCCCGGCGCCGACGCTGTCTCAGCGGCGCTCCGGCGCCGCGTCGGCCTCGCGGTCGGCCATGGCCTGTTCCGGCGTGTCGGCCTCGGCGTCCGTTTCGTGTTCCAGATGGCTGCGCATCCGCTCCTCGTCCAGCGCGCCTTCCCACTTCGCCACGACCACGGTGGCGACGCCGTTGCCGACCAGATTGGTCAGAGCGCGGGCTTCCGACATGAAGCGGTCCACGCCCAGGATCAGGGCGATGCTGGCCACCGGGATGGTGCCGACCGAGGCCAGCGTCGCCGCCAGCACGATGAAGCCGCTGCCCGTCACGCCCGCCGCCCCCTTGGATGTCAGCAGCAGCACGCCGATGATGCCCAGTTCGTGCGCCAGGGTCAGTTCCGTGTTGGTCGCCTGCGCCAGGAAGATGGCGGCCATGGTCAGGTAGATGCAGGTGCCGTCCAGGTTGAAGGAATAGCCGGTGGGGATGACCAGCCCGACCACCGACTTGTCGCAGCCCAGATTCTCCATCTTCGCGATCATGCGCGGCAGGACGGATTCCGACGACGACGTGCCCAGCACGATCAGCAGCTCCTCCTTGATGTAGCGGATGAAGCGGAAGATGCTGAACCCGCACATCCAGGCGACGCCCCCCAGCACGACGAAGACGAACAGCAGGCAGGTGGCGTAAAAGCCGGCCATCAGCTTGCCCAGAGACAGCAGCGTGCCCAGCCCGTACTTGCCGATGGTGAAGGCCATGGCGCCGAAGGCGCCCAGCGGCGCCACGCGCATGATGATCCCCACCACCTTGAACAGGGCGCCCGCCGTCAGGTCGATGACCGTCAGCAGCGGCTTGCCGCGCTCGCCCAGGAAATGGATGCCGAAGGCGAAGAGGATGGCGAACAGCAGCACTTGCAGGATTTCGCCCTCGGCGAAGGCCCCGACGACCGTGTCCGGGATGATGTGCAGGATGTAGTCGACCGCCCCGGTCTTCTCCGCCGCCGCCGTGTAGCTCTGGATCGCCTTGGTGTCGAGCGAGGCGGGATCCACGTTCATGCCCACGCCGGGCTTCCACAGGTTGACGATGACGAGGCCGATCACCAGCGCCACGGTCGTCAGCACCTCGAAATAGACCAGCGCCTTGACGCCGACCCGCCCGACCTTCTTCATGTCGTCCATGCTGGCGATGCCGTGCACGACCGTGCAGAAGATGATGGGCGCGATCAGCATCTTGATCAGCTTCACGAAGCCGTCGCCGAAGGGCTTCATCTTCTCCGCCAGCGCCGGCTGGAAGTAGCCGAGCGCGATGCCGATGGCGATGGCGCACAGCACCTGGAAATACAGATGCTTGTAGAGCGGCTTGTGAGCGGGGCCGATGTGCGGGCCGCCGCCCGCCGTCCGGAGCTGTTCCTGCATGGCGCGCCTCCCTTGATGATCTCAAGTAACTGCGCCGGAGGGCTTGGAATCACGCTACCCTGATGTTTCTCCGCCCGCCGCACCTCTGCCCTTTGTCGCGGCGCCCTTTTGTCACGACGGGGCGCGCGTGGGTTGTTCCGGATCAATGCCGCTCGTCGGAAGGCCGGGGATAGTCGCGCGATCGAACCGGCGATGGAGATCGCGCCATGAGGATCCTGGATGCCCAAGCCGTGACCACCATCCGGCGCGCGAGCCCCGTGCGGCCCGACGACCTTGCGTGGTGCCGCAACGTCGCCTGCTGGAAGTTCGTGACGGGCGCCCTGTTCTTCAGCGCGTGCAGCCTGCTGCCGACGCTGTTGCAGTCGTAGGA
>JAEZPL010000187.1 GCA_023413605.1 Pseudomonadota bacterium | reverse complement strand
TCCTCGGAATGGACGGCGCCGTCGGCCACGTGGGTCAGACGGTTGCCGGCCACGTCGATGACGCCCCAGCCGGTGTGCCGCAGGCCGGGGTCGAGCCCCAAGAGGCGTACGGGCGGTTGCTGCACCGCCCCGGTCCTTCCGGCCTGCCGCAGCACTCCGGTTTCCTCCGTTTTCCAAGCCGCCGCTTAGGCCGTCAGCTTCTGCATCAGCTCGTCGGAGATGTCGAAGTTGCCTTCGACGGTCTGGACGTCGTCGTTGTCCTCCAGCACGTCCAGCAGCTTCAGCAGGCTGGCGGCGGCATCTTCCGACGGGGCGACGGTGTTCAGCGGCTTCCAGGTCAGGCGGCCGCTTTCCGCGCCGCCGAACTTGGCCTCCAGCGCGTCGCGCACGGCGGCGAAGCTCTCCACCGACGTGGTGATCTCATGGCCGTTCTCGTCGGACGCGACATCGTCGGCGCCGGCCTCCAGCGCGGCCTCGAACATCGCATCCGCCGCCGCGGCCGAAGCCGGGTAGTAGAGCGCGCCGACGCGGCTGAACATGAAGCTCACCGAGTTGGTCTCACCCAGCGAACCGCCGTACTTCGTGAAGGCGGAGCGAACCTCCGACGCGGTGCGGTTGCGGTTGTCGGTCAGCGCCTCGACGATCAGCGCGACGCCGCCGGGGCCGTAGCCCTCGTACCGCACCTCTTCGTAGTTCGCGTCGTCGCCGCCGCCCGGCGTGCCCTGCTTCACCGCGCGCTCGATGCGGTCGCGCGGCATGTTCTGCGCGCGGGCCGCGAGGATGGCCGCGCGCAGGCGCGGGTTGGCCGCCGGGTCCGGCAGGCCGCCCTTGGCGGCGACGGTGATCTCGCGCGCGAGCTTGTTGAAGATCTTCGACCGCTTGGCGTCCTGCGCGCCTTTGCGGTGCATGATGTTTTTGAACTGGCTATGACCGGCCATGCGTCGAACGAGCCCCAGATGGATTCAAAGATACAAGGTCTAGTGAAACAGCTTGGAAAGCGGTGGGACACATGTACCAGTTCTTGTGCGCCACCGCACGCTCTGAGCGGCGGAGACGACACCTACCCATTTAGAAAGTCAATATGGCGAGATTGGGGCACCACCCCGGCCGAAGCGCGGCACTCGCCCCACCGTTGCGGCCGGGCAACAAGCCGCGCCGCGGCGTCCGCCGCTCAGCCTCGCGTGGGCATGGACTGGCTGAGACGACCGCCGAGCCGCACCGGCTGGATGCTCGTGGCAAGGCCCGTGCGGTCGTCCGTTTCGACATAGCAGCCGCAGACCGTCGCCTCGCCCTCGGCGGGGCTCAGCCGCTCGGTGGGAAGCTTGCGGATCAGCTTCGCCATGGCGACTTCCTTCTTCATGCCGATGGCGCTGTCGTAGTCGCCGCACATGCCGGCGTCGGTCAGATAGGCCGTGCCGCCCTTCATAACGACGTGGTCGGCAGTCGGCACATGGCTGTGCGTACCCACCACCAGCGAAGCGCGGCCGTCGCAGAAATGGCCCATGATCATCTTTTCGCTGGTCGCCTCGCCGTGCACGTCCACCAGGATGGCGTCCACCCCGCCGGCGCCCAGCCGGTGGGCGCGCAGCACCCGGTCCACCGCCGCGAAGGGATCGTCCAGCGGGTCCATGAACAGGCGCAGCATCACGTTCATGACCAGCACCTTGCGCCCGCCGCGCGCCTGAAGCAGCACGAATCCGCGCCCCGGCGTGCCTTCCGGGTAGTTCAGCGGGCGGATGATGCGGGGCTGCTGGTCGATGGCCGCCACCAGTTCCTTCTGGTCCCAGGAGTGATTGCCGAGCGTCACCACGTCCACGCCGGCGTTGAAGAAATCGTCGGCGATCTTGACGGTGATGCCGAATCCACCGGCCGCGTTCTCGCCGTTCACCACGGTCAGGTCGGGGTCCAGACGCTCCTTCAGGGCCGGCATGTGCGCGATCACCGCGTCGCGCCCCGTCCGACCCACCACGTCACCCAGAAACAGAAGCCGCATCGTTCCCAACCTTCACTGCGAAATGCGGAGCGCAACACGCTCCGTGACGATCCAATCCAAACGCTCGTCGTGGCCGGCGCAGGGCACCGCGTCCACTTCCTGGGCGGCGAAGGCCACCCCCACCGCCAGAACCGGCCGGACGGCGCGCAGGGCGTCCAGCGTCCGGTCGTAATAGCCGGCGCCATAGCCCAGCCGATGCCCGGTGCGGTCGAAGGCCAGCAACGGCACCAGCAGCACCCCCGGCACGACCTCCGGGCAGTCCGCGGCCGGTTCGTGAATCCCATAGCGTCCAGCGGCCAGCGGCACCGCCGGGTCCCACGCGCGGAAGGTCAGCGCCTGCCCGCGCGGCCCGGACACCGGCAGCGCCACGGAACGCCCTGAGCTTCTAAGATGGAGGAGCAATGGCCGGACGTCGAGTTCCGACCCCAAGGGCCAGTAACCGGCAACCGGCCCTTCCGGAAGACCAATGCCGGCACCCGCGACGTCCGCGATGAAACGGTCCCGCACGCCCGCCGCGGCTAATGGACGCAGCTCGTCCGCGATGGCATCGCGCACGGCGCGCGCCTGGGCTCGGGCGGCGTCCTTGGCCGGGCGCGGGTCGGTCATCGTCGAGGCTGGGGAGCGATTCTAGCGAAGATCTGGGGAAATGAGGTGGAAGGTGCCGCCTCGGCCGTTGGCATGTGCCTATCCTCCATGACCTGCAGAGCAGGTGGGCGCCGTGTACCCGGACCACGGTCCGGACAGGGACAGCTCCCGAGAGTCTAGATTATCGGCCCTGGGGATTA
>JAEZPL010000177.1 GCA_023413605.1 Pseudomonadota bacterium | reverse complement strand
CCGGTGCACAGCGCCCTGGACAAGGCGCGCGAGGAGGCCCGCGGCGCCGGCAAGATCGGCACGACCGGCCGCGGCATCGGCCCGGCCTATGAGGACAAGGTCGCCCGTCGCGCCATCCGCCTGTGCGACCTCACCGACGAGGCCGTGCTGAGGGAAAAGGTCGACGCGCTGCTCGCCCACCACAACCTGCTGCTGCGCGGCCTGGGTGCGGAGGAGATGAAGCCGGCGGACCTGCTGGATCCGCTGCGCGAGATCGCGCCGCAGGTTCTGCCCTACGCCGCCGTCGTCTGGAAGCAGCTGGACGAATTGCGCCGCGCCGGCAAGCGCATCCTGTTCGAAGGCGCCCAGGGCCAGATGCTCGACATCGACCACGGCACCTACCCGTACGTCACCTCCTCCAACACGGTGGCCGGCAACGCCGCCGCCGGCAGCGGCATGGGCCCGCGCGCCGTCGGCTATGTGCTGGGCATCTGCAAGGCCTACACGACCCGCGTCGGCTCTGGCCCGTTCCCGACCGAGCTGAAGGACGACATCGGCGAACTGATCGGCCAGCGCGGCAAGGAGTTCGGCGTGGTCACCGGGCGCAAGCGCCGCTGCGGCTGGTTCGACGCCGTCATGGTCCGCCAGGCCGTCAAGACCGGCGGCATCGACGGCATCGCCATGACCAAGCTGGACGTGCTGGACGGCTTCGACGAGATCAAGGTTTGCGTCGGCTACCGCCTGGACGGCCAGGAGCTGGACTATTTCCCGGCCAACGCCGGCGCCCAGGCCCGCGTCGAGCCGATCTACGAGTCCTTCGAGGGCTGGAAGGACAGCACCCAGGGCGCCCGTTCCTGGGCGGAGCTGCCGGCCCAGGCGGTCAAGTACGTCCGCCATGTGGAGGAACTGATCCAGGCTCCGGTCGCGCTGCTCTCCACCAGCCCGGAGCGTGACGACACGATCCTGATGAACGACCCGTTCCAGGATTGACGGTAGCGTTCACGCCCTCTCCCGGCCGGGCTGAGAGAGGGCGTGAACAGGGCTGCCCGTTAAGGAAATATTTGCCCTTTTCGCGCCACCTAGAGCGTGCACACCCACGCAGGCTCCGGGGACAGGACAGCCAATGCCATCCGATGCCATGACCGCTGCCGCCGCGGATCGGATGATGGCCGGTGCCGATCCGGTCAAGCTGGGCGAGTATTACGAAATTCTGCCCAACGCACCGCTTCAGGTGCTGAACGGGCCGGGCGGCAACGCCTTCTCGGCGCGCTCCCTGCGCGACAAGCGGGGCGAGCCCTACGCACTCATCGGGCATGGCGCGACGCTGCCGCGCACCGACATCGCCGCCACGGTGGCCAGCCTGGACAACCAGGTGCACATGCGCCTGCTGCAATGGGGCGTGGTGGATTGGCCGGCCGACCACGGGCGGCGCTATTGCATGATCTTCGAGCGGCCGGCCGGCCGGCGGTTGATGAACGCCATCAGCGAAGCGGTCGAGCCGATTCCCGAAGACCATCTGACCCGCCAGATCATCCACCCGCTGGTGTCCGCCCTGAAGGAGCTGTCGAGCCGGGGCGTGGTGCACGGCGCCATCCGGCCGACCAACCTCTATTACCGCGACCTCGCGTCGGGCGGGCTGATGCTGGGCGAATGCCTGTCCACCCCGCCGGGTTACGGCCAGCCGGTGCTGCTGGAAACGGTGGAGCGGGGGATGGCCTCGCCGGCCGGCCGCGGCAACGGCACCATGGCCGACGACCTCTATTCGCTGGGGGTCACGCTGCTGCTTCTGCTGCTGGGCCGGAACCCGGTGGCCAACCTGGACGACGAGGCGATCCTCCAGGCCAAGATCGAGCGCGGATCCTACCCTGCGCTGGTCGGGCAGATGCGCCTGCCGCTGGCCATCAACGAGGTGATTCGCGGGCTGCTGGTGGACGATCCCAAGCAGCGCTGGACGCTTCAGGATCTCGACCTCTGGGTGGCGGGACGCCGCCTCAGCCCGAAGCAGCCGCAAGTGCCGCGCCGCGCCGCCCGGCCGCTGGAGTTCCAGGGGCAGGAATACTGGCACTGCCGCACGCTGGCCCGCGCCCTGGCCAAGCATGTGCCGGCGGCCGCCACGGTGATCGAGGGTGGGGAACTGGACAAGTGGCTGCGCCGCTCCATGGGCGACGACGCCCGTGCCGACGCGGTGGCCAACGCCATCCAGACCGCCTCCACGGGCAAGGCCGGGCACATGTCCGAACGGCTGGTCTCGCGCGTCTGCATGGCGCTCGACCCCACCGCGCCGATCCGCTACCGCGGCAAGGCGATGATGCCGGACGGCATCGGCGGCATGCTGTCCGACGCCTTCCTGCGGGGCGAATCGCCGCAGCCCGTGGCCGAGGTGCTGGCCAACCAGTTGCCCATGTTCTGGGTGAACGTGCAGAGCGACTTCAAGCCGGAGTTCGTGCCGATGGTGCAGAACTTCGACCAGATCCGCGCCTTCCTGGACCGTACCGCGCACGCGCTGGGCGTGGAGCGCGTGCTGTACGAGATGAACCCGACCATGCCTTGCATCAGCCCGCTGGTCGCCAAGCAGGTTCCCACCACGCCGGCCGAGTTGCTGCGCGCGTTGGACTGGATGGCGGCGGGCGGTGAGCGGCACAAGGAGCCCATCGACCGGCACATCGCCGCTTTTCTGGCCGTGCGGCACCGGCGGACGGACGAACTGCTCTACACCCAGCTCGGCTCCAGCGTGGAGACGATGCGCCGGGTGATCGCCATGCTGACCATCCTGGCCGACGTGCAGGCGCGCACCGGCACCGACGGGCTGTCGCACCTCGCGGCCTGGGTGGTGGCGCTGCTGGAGCCGGCCTTCCGGCGCTTCCACAGCCGCCCGCAGCAGGAAGCGGTGCGCAAGCAGGCCGACGGCGCCGCCCACAACGGCCGCCTGGGCGAGTTGCTGAAGATCGTGGATGATCCGGAAGCTCTGCGCCGCGACAAGCTGGAGTTCGAGGCCGCCCAGATCGCCTACCGCGAGGCGGACACCGAGATCAACAAGCTGCGCCAGACCATCGCCGACCGCGGCGCGATCATCGAATCGAGCGGGCGTCAGGTGGCGGCCATCGTGTCGAGCCTGCTGTCGACCCTGCTGGTCGGCGGCATCATCCTGTTCTTTGCCCTCTAAGGGCTTGGAGAGAGGCGCATGGCCCGCGGGAAGAAGAAACGCAAAGGCAGCATGCTGACGCTGATCCTGCTGGTCATTCCGGCGGGGCTGGTGGTGCTGCCCACCTCGATCCTGTTCGGTGTCGGCATGATCCCGACCATCGTCGCCTACATCACCGACCGCGACCCGGAGAAGTCGGCGCCGATCACCGTCGGCGGGCTGAATTTCTGCGGCTGCATGCCCTTCGCCATCGACCTGTGGAAGCACAACCACACGATCATCGCGGCCGGCAAGATCTTCGCCGACCCGCTGTCCTGGCTGGTCATGTACGGGGCGGCGGCCATCGGCTGGGCGCTTTATTACGGCATTCCGCCGGCCGTCGCGAATTTCGAGGTGATGCGCGCGGAAAAGCGCGTCAGCGCGCTGAAGCAGGTGAAGGTCGGCCTGGTCCAGGAATGGGGGCCGGAGGTGGCCGGCGAGGTCTTCGACGAATCCGGCGGTTTCGCCGCGGGCGAGGACGCCGAGACCGCTCCGGCATAAAAAAAGCCCTCTCCCGCCGGACAGAGGGAGAGGGCTTTTCGTTTGGGGGTCAGCCTGCCAGCTTCTGCTCGACGGCGGCGTTCTTGATGGCCTTCTGGAGCTTTTCGAAGGCGCGGACCTCGATCTGGCGGACGCGCTCGCGGCTGATGCCGTATTTCTGCGACAGGTCTTCCAGCGTGGTCGGGTTGTCGCGCAGGCGGCGCTCCATCAGGATGTGGCGCTCGCGCTCGTTCAGGTGCTCCATGGCCTGGGCCAGCAGCTTGCGGCGCTTGCCCAACTCCTCGCTTTCGGCCAGCGAGATTTCCTGGTTCGCGGTCTCGTCCACCAGCCAATCCTGCCACTCGCCCTCGCTGTCGGCGCGCAGGGGCGCGTTCAGCGAATGGTCGGGGGCGCTCAGACGGCGGTTCATCTGAACCACGTCCTGCTCCGGCACCTCCAGGGTGGTGGCGATGTGGCGCACCTGCTCCGGCGACATGTCGCCTTCCTCGATGGCCTGCATCTGGCCCTTCAGGCGGCGCAGGTTGAAGAACAGCTTCTTCTGCGCGGCGGTCGTTCCCATCTTCACCAGGGACCAGGAATGCAGGATGTATTCCTGGATCGCGGCGCGAATCCACCACATCGCGTAGGTCGCCAGCCGGAAGCCGCGGTCGGGGTCGAACCGCTTCACCGCCTGCATCATGCCGACGTTGCCCTCGGAGATCAGTTCCGACAGCGGCAGGCCGTAGCCGCGGTAGCCCATGGCGATCTTCGCCACGAGCCGCAGATGGCTGGTCACCAGCTTGTGCGCGGCCTCCGAATCCTCGATCTCCTGCCAGCGCTTGGCCAGCATGTACTCCTCCTCCGCCGCGAGCATGGGGAACTTGCGGATTTCCTGGAGGTAGCGCGAGAGGTTGCTTTCGGAACTGATGACCGGAACGC